>JBEDNN010000025.1:0-21510 GCA_041170585.1 Pseudomonadota bacterium
TTTACCCCTACCGAGATTGAACGCAATATCCAAGCAGCGTGGACTGCAGCTGATGTGTACCGCGTTACTGAAGATGATACAAAACCTAAGTTTTATGCCTGCTCAATGTTGCCGTATCCAAGCGGTAAATTACACATGGGGCATGTCCGTAACTACACTATCAACGATATGATGACGCGGCAATTACGCATGAAAGGCTTTAATGTTTTAATGCCTATGGGTTGGGACGCGTTTGGTTTGCCTGCTGAAAATGCGGCCATGAAAAACGGCGTGCCACCTGCACAATGGACGCATTCCAACATTGCGTACATGAAGCAACAAATGCAGGCCATGGGTTTGGCTGTGGATTGGTCGCGTGAAATAGCTACGTGTAACCCTGATTATTACCGCTGGAATCAGTGGTTGTTTTTAAAAATGTTGGAAAAAGGCATTGCTTACCGTAAAACGCAAATAGTCAACTGGGACCCAGTCGATTTATGTGTCTTGGCTAATGAGCAAGTGGTTGATGGCAAAGGCTGGCGTTCAGGGGCAGTGGTAGAAAAACGAGAAATTCCTGGTTACTATTTAAATATCACCCAGTATGCACCAGAATTATTAGAACACCTACAACACGGTTTAGACGGTTGGCCAGAGCGTGTAAAGTTAATGCAAGAAAACTGGATTGGTAAAAGCGAAGGCGTACGCTTTGCCTTTACCCATCAAATTACAGATTCAAATAATGGTTTAATACAAGGCGGTAAATTATATGTATTTACCACACGTGCCGACACGATTATGGGCGTAACCTTCTGTGCAGTTGCCCCCGAACACCCGTTGGCCGTTTATGCCGCTGCACACGCCGACAACGCTGTAAATATTCAAGCGTTTATTGCAAAATGTGCCGAAGGCGGCAGTACCGAAGCCGAATTAGCAACACAAGAAAAGCTAGGTATTAACACAGGCTTAATAGTCATTCACCCATTAACGGGCGAAGCCATTCCTGTTTGGATTGGTAATTATGTCTTGATGAGTTATGGCGATGGGGCAGTGATGGGCGTACCCGCACACGACGAACGTGATTTTGCCTTTGCCAAAAAATATGGTTTAGCGATTAAACAAGTTATTGCACAAGGCAGCCACACTTTTAGCGATACTAACTGGCAAGATTGGTACGCTAGCAAAGACGGACAATGTATTAACAGTGGTGAGGCTTTAGACGGCTTAAATTTTAAAGCGGCAGTAAGTCAAGTGGCACAACTAATGATTGCCAAAGGTTTAGGTGAGTCTAAAACTACATGGCGTTTACGCGATTGGGGTGTATCACGCCAACGCTATTGGGGAACGCCAATCCCGATTATTCATTGCGATGAACATGGTGCCGTGCCTGTACCCGAACAAGATTTACCTGTGGTATTGCCTGATGATTGCGTGCCTGATGGCAGTGGCAACCCCTTGCAACACCATGTTGGTTTTCATGCAGGGGTAACGTGTCCAATATGTGGTCAAGCAGCGCGGCGTGAAACCGATACGATGGATACATTTGTAGACAGCTCATGGTATTTTTTACGGTATTGTGATCCACACAATGCTGATGCAATGACTTCTTCAGCAACGCAATATTGGTTGAAAGGCGGTATGGATCAATATATTGGTGGGATTGAACACGCAATTTTACATTTACTCTATGCCCGTTTTTGGACAAAAGTTATGCGTGATTTAGGTTTGTTCGGTGATACTGCTATAGATGAACCCTTTAAAAAATTATTATGTCAAGGCATGGTGTTAAACCATGTGTATAGCCGTAAAACGGCTAAAGGTGGGATTGAATATTTTTGGCCGCACGATGTAAATAATACTTTCGGGACAGATGGGCGGGTGAATGGTGCGACTTTAAAAGCAGATGGCAGCACGGTTGATTACGGCGGCATCAGTACTATGAGTAAATCTAAAAACAATGGGGTAGACCCGCAAGATATTATTAACCGTTATGGTGCGGATACAGCACGGTTATACATGATGTTTACCGCTCCACCCGAGGCAACTTTGGAATGGAATGACTCGGCAGTAGAAGGCAGTTATCGGTATTTACGCCGTGTATGGAATTTTGCGGTGAAATACCAAGCAGCCATTACCGCAGGTATGCGTACATTAGATGTTACGTTATTGAATCCAGCAGCCAAAACATTACGCCGTGAGATACATACTTTACTTAAACAAGCCAATTTTGACTATGAGCGTATGCAGTACAACACTGTTGTATCCAGTTGTATGAAAATGTTAAACACTTTGGAGGAGGCTGCACCCACATTAAACCTTGAAGACCATACGGTATTAGCTGAATGTACAGGGATTTTATTGCGTGTTTTGTACCCTGTTTGTCCGCATATGACTAGCCAATTATGGACTGATTTAGGCTATGCAACGGTACATGGCAATTTATTAGATACGCCTTGGGCTGTGGTAGATGAAGCCGCTTTAATTAAAGATGAATTAGAGTTAATGTTGCAAGTCAATGGCAAATTACGCGGTTCAATTATGGTCGCCGCTTCTGCGGACAAAGCCGCGATTGAGGCTGTTGCCCTTGCCAGCGAAGCGTTTAATAAAACTGCTGTTGGTATGCCTGCTAAAAAAATAATTGTCGTTATGGGGCGATTGGTGAATATTGTGGTGTAAAGGGGGTTAAAAATAAGGGTATAAGATAGGCGATTGTTTAGTGTAATTTTTACACGCCTATCTTATTTTAATTTATTTTTAGTTTATTTTTAATTGTATAAAAATGTATTTAAGGAAAAATAATGACTGACCAAGAGTTAAAAGATTTAGTCGCAGGCCTTGCAGTGGTACAAGCTAAAACCGATGAAGCCATGAAAAAAACTGATGAAGCCATGAAAATAACCGATGTACAAATGGCTAGAACTGACAAAAAATTTGCCAATATGCTTGAAATGATGACGGGTATTAGCACCAGTCAAGGCTTAGTTTCGGAAGAGTTTTTTTATAATTGTCTTGCCGATACTTTAACGGTGGCTGGAATTAAATACGATACGATTGATAAAAACATCAAGCAAAAAGTCAATGGTAAATGGTTGGAAGTAGATTTATTGTTAGAAAACGGTTCAAATATCGCTCTGATTGAAGTGAAATACCGTGGTGGTTTCTATGAAGCAATATTTTGACCACCCCGTCAGGCTAGACCTGCCACCCCTCCTTTGGAGGGGAATGTATTTTAAAAACCATGAATGACTAAAAGAATATTTTGTAAAAATAACTGAAGCACAATTAAACTAAATTAGCTTTATAACGTGCTTGACCTTCAACAATTTCTTGTTTAGCTTCAGATGAATCAACCCAGCCTTCAACTTTGACCCATTTACCGGGTTCTAAATCTTTATAATGCTCAAAAAAATGTTGAATTTGTGCCAAACGCTCTGGGGCAACATCTTCGGGCTTATTCCAATGTTTATACCAAGGCAAAGCTTTATTAATTGGAACAGCTAATAATTTAGCATCGCCACCGGCTTCATCACTCATTTTAAGCATACCCAACGGACGGCATTTTACTACGCACCCCGGAACCAATGGAAACGGCGTAATCACCAACACATCAACAGGGTCACCATCATCAGAAATAGTGTGTGGGATATACCCATAATTACATGGATAATGCATAGAAGTACCAATAAATCGGTCTACAAACAACGCTCCTGTCGCTTTATCAACTTCATATTTGACTGGTGGAGCATTCGCAGGAATTTCAATAATCACATTAAATTCTTCAGGCGACTTATCGCCCACAGTAACACGGTCTAAGTTCATAAATCCTCACATTAAAAATATTAAAAAATACTAAGAAACACTAAACAATATTAAAGAACATTAAAAGATGCTGCAAGTTAAATAAACCCATCATTTTAACAAAACATCTTGTATTAAATAATATACAACAGCTGACTTATAAATATTTATATGGTTTTATAATTTTTTATTGATTATTATTTAATTAATAAACCTTAAAAGTAAAAGTTTGAATCAAAGTTTTTAAAAATCCTGTTTATCATTTAATCTTAAAAATCTTGATTCTAACAATTATTTTAAATATTTATATATAGCAATCACGGCATTTAATTTGATTTAAAGCATCTAAAATATAAACAATACAAATAATACAAATAATACAAATAATACAAATAATACAAATAACATTAATTAAAAAACTTAAGGAATTATTTATGTCATTATCATGGGACGAACCTATTGCTACAGCCGTTAAACTAAATACGAATGATACGGCCGTATTGTCTGAACGCGAATTAAATTCAGCCAATGAACCGATTTTAACAACAGCTGCCGTCGCTGACGTGGCACGGCGAGTGAATGCTGCTGATAAACGTATTATTAATGGAGCGACCGATGTTAATCAATTAGTGCCGTTTAAATATACGTGGGCGTGGGATAAATACTTAAAAACGTGTGCAAATCACTGGATGCCACAAGAAATTAGTATGCAACGTGATATTGAATTGTGGAAAAATCCAAATGGCTTAACCGAAGATGAAAGACGTATTGTTAAGCGTAATTTAGGTTTTTTTGTAACGGCAGACTCTTTAGCAGCTAATAACATTGTTTTAGGGACTTATCGCCATATTACTGCCCCAGAATGCCGCCAATTTTTACTGCGTCAAGGCTTTGAAGAAGCCATTCATACTCATGCATACCAGTATATTGTGGAATCGTTGGGCATTGATGAATCGGAAATTTTTAATGCTTACCACGAAGTTCCTAGTATTCGTGCTAAAGATGAGTTTTTAATTCCGTTTATTGACACATTATCTGACCCGCATTTTAAAACAGGTACGCATGAAGATGACCAAACTTTATTGCGTTCTTTAATCGTTTTTGCCTGTTTAATGGAAGGGTTGTTTTTTTATGTTGGTTTTACGCAAATTTTGGCATTAGGGCGTCAAAATAAAATGACGGGGGCTGCTGAACAATATATGTATATTTTGCGTGATGAGTCAATGCACTGTAATTTTGGTATTGATATGATTAATACGATTAAATTAGAAAATCCAAAATTATGGACGGCGGCATTTAAAGAGGAGATTAAAGGTTTGTTTCTTGAAGCAGTAGACTTAGAGTATGCCTATGCTGAAGACACTATGCCACGCGGTGTATTGGGTTTAAATGCCCAGATGTTTAAAGAGTATTTACGTTATATTGCTAACCGCCGTGCTGTACAAATCGGTTTAGATCCTTTATTTCCTGAAGCAACCAATACTTTTCCGTGGATGAGTGAAATGGTTGATTTAAAGAAAGAGCGTAATTTTTTTGAAACGCGCGTCATTGAATATCAAAGTGGCGGGGCTTTAAGCTGGGAATAAATATAGAATTATGTAACTATTTAAGTAAGCCATTGCCTTATTGTATTAAATTAGCGTGGCTTAAATGCATCTCATATACTTTAGTCTGTTTGTGTTGAGGTGTGTTGTATGGATAATTGTGTTTCACAATACGTCAGTAGTGCATCTAGGTTATTGATGGGTGTAAATTCTGGAATGCAATGCAGTAGTTTTTTACCGTAAGCTGTGTTGTGTAAGCGTGTATCTAATACACTAATAATTCCCCAATCTTGTTCAGTACGAATCAGCCGCCCTGTGCCTTGTTTAAGTATTAAGCCTGCTTCGGGAACTTGCACCGTATTAAAAGCAGATTCACCTAAGGCTTCACAGGTACGTAAGCGAGCTGCTAATACAGGGTCATCGGGCTGGGCAAACGGTATTTTATCAATAATGACCGCATTTAATAAATTGCCTGGTAAATCTAAACCTTCCCATAAAGCCGCTGCCCCTACTAACACAGACCTTGAGTTGCTACGAAAATATGCCAACATAGCTGTGCGGCCATGTTCTAATTGAGACAATACTTCTATGGGGGCTTGCCCAGTGATACTAGACCATTGATTTAAAGTGTAACGCAAGGCTTCACTCACACGGGCAACGGCTTTACGACTGGTACACAATACGACAGTGCGTCCTCCTAAGACACCTGCAATTTCAGCGACATGAGCCGCTACAGACACGGCATGTTCTGATGTGTTGGGTGCTGGAAAATTATGGCTAGAAGGAATAAATACCCGCCCTTGTTCCGCATAGTTGAATGGACTTTGTACAATCAAGGTGTCGCATAACTCTTCAGGTAAGCCCAATGCTGCTTGAGTATGATTAAATTTGTTTGCATGTGCTAAAGTTGCTGATACAAAAATCCACGGTTTTGTACCCTGTTTATTGAGGGTAGTTGCTAACTCGCCTACTTGCATCGCTGAATTTAATGGCGTGATATGAAAGCGTAATGTATGCTCCAAGCGTTCATACCAAAACACTAAATTATGTTTATATTGTGATGTACACTCTGTACTGTCACTTTGGTCATTGTGATTGTCGTTGTTTTTATTAAGAATATTATTATTATTATTATTATTGTTATTGTTGTTATCAGTAAACTGCTCCAAAGTATTGATAGAAAATTCAATACAGGCATTGATAGTATTATTTAATTCAATACCGCGTTGATATAAATTGTCTAATTCAGGGCTATTGTCTTTAATGGCTTGTAATATTTGGTTTAATTCATCTTGTTTTTGTGCCATTTGCTTAAGCATATTGAATACCTTTGAAGTATCAACCGATTTAATATTGCCAAGCACTATGTTGTCTAAAGAAAAACGCCCTAATGGGGCAACAAACAATAACTCCCGTACTGCGACTTGAATTTCATGGCTATACACACGAACATCACTGCTATTAGCAGTGTATAAACCAGCGGCACTAGCAGCCGTTCTTGCCCACTCTAGCACGGCACTAGATGACCACGTTTGCCCAAAAAACCCTAGAGCAGCAGTTGCCATTTGGTGTGCTTCGTCTACGACGACTACATCGCAATCGGGCAACATAGCATCAATACCTTGTTTACGCATAGCAATGTCAGCACACAACAGATGGTGATTAACTACGACTACATCAGCTGCCATCGCTGCTCGTTTTGCTTGCGCGGTATGGCACTGTTTAATCTCTGGGCATTGTGCGCCTAAACATTGATCGGGTCTAGCGGTAGCGTGTTGCCATACAGGGCTATCCTCGGGCAATGCGGGCATATCACCGCGTTCGCTTACCAAACCTTGTTGTACTGCCATTTGGATTGATTTTAAATCATTAATATGTTGTCGTTCAATAAAGCTACCTTGACGTAAGGCGTCATTAAGGCGTTGCACACATACATAATTTTGACGGCCCTTTAGTTTAGCTATCTGTGCTGTAGTATTTAAAGCCCGTAATAAGGCAGGTACATCGCGGTCGGCCAACTGGTCTTGTAAATGCTTACTATGGGTAGAAATCAGTATTTTTTTACCACTTAATAATGCTGGTAGCAAATATGCCAGCGTCTTTCCTGTGCCAGTACCTGCTTCAGCCAATAAAATACGTTTTTGATTAATTGTATTGTCAATAGCTTGTGCCAGTTGTAATTGACTTTCACGAAATTTCCAGCCAGAAAATTCTTTTTTTAAATGACTATTTATTGAAAAATAATCGCTTAAATTATATTTGTCTGTTGAAAGACTAGGGCGTTCAAAATGACTCATAGAATAGTGTATTCGCTTAGCTAAAATAAAATGTGTTGCTCTTTTTAATATGTTGTATGTACTGTACTATGCGTCATATAATACGTAATACGTAATGTATGTCTATTTAGTGTAAACAATAAATAATAAAATCATGTCAAAAAATACTGCTTTTATACCATCATACCGTTTTAATGCTACACGCAAGCCAATACAAAAAGGGTTTACACTCATTGAGTTATTGGTTGTGATGTTAATTTTAGGGGTACTGGCCGCCTTAATTGTTCCAAAAATACTAGGACGTGGTGACGATGCCCGTGCTACAGCGGCCAAAGTAGATATCGCTAATGTCAAAAATGCTCTAAAAATGTATTATTTAGATAATCAACGCTATCCTACTACTGCTCAAGGTTTAGAAGCCTTAATTACTAAACCCAGTATTCAACCTATACCTAGCTCTTGGAAAGCAGGCGGATATTTAGATAAATTACCTAAAGACCCGTGGGGAAATTCCTATATTTATTTGCGTCCGGGTGTACGCAGCGATATTGATGTGTTTAGTTATGGTGCTGATGGAAAAGCAGGTGGCGATCCAAATACCGTAGATGCAGATATCATGGAATAAATTGTGTGTGTCCATACTGAACGTGGTTTTACTCTATTAGAACTGTTAGTATCATTAATGATTATTAGCTTAATGACTGCCGTGGTAGGTTTTAGTATAACCGGGCATGAACAACGTATACTTAAAAGTGAAGGCGATAAACTGGCAGCTAAATTAAATGCAGCACAATCACATATCGCAGCAGGTGCAGCGTCGTTGCGGTTAGTTGCAACAAAAAACGGTTATAGCTTTGAAGAAGCTGAACGTACTACTATTGATAACGGCAGTAAAATTCGCTGGCGGTCATTGCCAAACGATGAGATTTTAAATGAACACACCTTACCTAGTGGCGCTGCACTACAAATCAAAGTGCCTATTTTGATTGCCGATGAACCGATTGGTTTACCAGAAGATGTGTATTTAGTAAAAGGCGAAACAAAAGTGCGTGTGGCTACTGACGGAATACAGGGCTGGACTGCACAATGAAACGTATTCAATTAAATTATTACGACAATAACCACGGTTTCACTTTGTTAGAAGTGTTAGTTGCCTTGGGTATTGCTGCAACCAGCTTAATTGCGTTGTATACCTTAGCAAATCAATTATTGAACAACTCTGTTGCATTAGAAGCACGACAAGCGGCTTTATGGTGTGCTGACAACCATTTGGTAACCGTATCATTAGAATCGTATGCACCGCCCATTGGTGAAACACAACATATTTGTAAACAAATGAACGCAGAGTTTACTGTTAAACGGGTGATGAGTAATACACTTAATCCGTTATTTCGTCGTATTGAACTATCCGTATATGCCGCAAATATGGCTGAACAAACAGGTACTAATGGGCGACTGGCATTTTTAACAACGGTAATGTTGATAGACAATGATTTGTCGGCAGTAGAATAGTATTATTTATGTATACTGCATTATTAGGTAACTAGGTATTTTAAAATGTATTCTCTATTTACTCACCCAGTATATAAATATACTTTTCGGTGTATCAAACAATATAAAAATATTAAAAATATTAAAAATATTAAATGTATTAAACAATATAAATATATTAAAGTAAAAAGTTATCAACAACAGGGCTTTACATTAATTGAATTGTTATTAGCCTTAGGCATTATGGCTATTTTTGCATTACTGGCTTATCGTGGTTTAGACAGTGTGCTACGTTTACACCAAAATGCTTATGAGCGACAACAATATACACAAGCGATAGACCGTACTTTGACACAATTAAACATTGATTTACGTCAAGCCAATGATGCTACTTTAATAGCTATTAAAGACATCAAGCCTAATGCAGGTATCGCTTTAAGAATTAAGCGTAGAGTGAACCATGAAGCAGTGATCGTACAATGGTTTTTAGACGGGCGTCAATTAATTCGCACTGTAAACATTCCAAAAAATAAAAGTTTACCGAGTACTATTCAAACTGCTATTATGCTACAAAATGTAGATAGGCTTAATTGGTTAATATCACACACTGCAGTTCCTGAAGGTAGCACAAACAATGAGGTGATTAGAGAGTGGCAAAAATTTTCTACCGATATAGAAAATCAGCAAGTATCTGGGTTAATTGAACAACTTTACTATGAATTAGGTATTACTTTAACCCTTTCAGGCAAAACACTAGACAAGTATTTTTTGATAGGCCGCTAATAATTAAATAAACAGGCATTGCTACTTTAATATGGTTAAAGTATATATTTCTAAAATTTTCTTAGCAAAATAAAGCTTGCGTAAGATAAAAAACACAATAACTATTTTTAAGTAGCAATACCAATAAACAATTATGCCAATATTCCTTAAATTGCTTAAAAAAAACCATCAAAGTGGGGCAGCATTAATCACAGCAATGTTACTGGCTGCACTGATTACCATTTTAGCAGCAAGCTGGTTAGCACGTTTTGACTCTCAATTACGTACTGTTGAGATGCAACGTACTGGAATACAAACACGCTGGTTGTTACGTGCAGCGACTCATTGGGCACGAGTGATTTTAGCTGAACATGCAGACAGTGCATTTCACTTAGGTGAACCATGGGCAGTGCCTATTGCATCAACGCGAATAGCTGATATTTCTGGTACACAAGAAGCCTATTTTTCAGGGTATATCATTGATGCACAATCGCGTTTTAATTTGCATAATTGGCGAGTGATTGCCAGTAAAACCAACCCTGTGAATGTACCATTGCATTTAGAGGACCAGAATGAAAAAATACAGCTTGAATGGGGCAAACGTATTATGCAAGGCTGTGGTTTATTGCCTGCTCAAATTGAAGCGTGGTATGCAGCTATTCAATATGATGCACGTATAATTGACTCTGAAAAAATGTTGTTTAAAAAAAACACTGTTTTGGTATTAGATACCCTACCCTTTAGCGTTTCTGATTCAATTGAATCGTGTTTAAACACTCGCTTAGTGTGGTTAAGTAATGACGGCAACTCAACAGTAACGGCGATTAATATTAATACGGTTGATACAGCCGTGTTAGCAGCACACCCATATATCGGGCAAACTGAAGCACAACGCTTATTAACGGCTAGAAAAGCAGTATCGTATATTAAAGATGTTAATAATATTCAAAATAGTTTGGGTATTTCAAATGAAGTATTTATTTCTTTATTAACACAACAATTTGATATTAAAAGTCAGTATTTTTTAGCGACTGGACGTGTAACTATGGGGCGTATTGATATTATGGCCAGTAGTTTATTACATTTAGAACAATATGGTGTTGCACCTGACATAGTATGGACACAGCCATTATGACTAATAAAATCAGACATTTAATTATTGTCTTAGGTGACCAGTTAGATGAATTCGCTACTATATTTGATACTTTTGACCCATTACAAGATATGATTTTTATGGCAGAAGTATTAGAAGAATCAACCCATGTGTGGTCGTCTAAGCAACGTACTACCGTTTTTTTAAGTGCTATGCGTCATTTTGCCGCACACTTATGCACGCGAATGAATGGGCGAATTGACTATACGCAGTTAGATGATGTTGCTAATACACACACTTTGGCAAGTGAATTAGCCCGTGCTGTTAGCCGTCATCAACCCAGTAAATTAATCATAACCGCACCTGGTGATTGGCGTGTCTTACAAGATTTACGTCAGCAAGCATTAAAATTAAAATTAATGCTTGAAGTACACGATGATAAACATTTTTTTACAACTATCAAACAATTTTCTACCCACGTACAAGGGCGTAAGCAGTTACGTTTAGAGTATTTTTACCGCGAGTTACGTCATACAACAGGTATTTTAATGACCGAAGATAAAGGTGCGTATAAGCCTACTGGTGGACAATGGAATTTTGATGCGGACAATCGCGAGTCATTTGGTAAATTAGGACCTAGTCATTTACCTAAGCCTAGCCGTTTTGTCCCTGATGAAACAACACAATCAGTGATTAAAATGGTCAATACGCTACTAGTACATCACCCCGGTGAGGTATCCGATACAGTAGAAGGCTTTGGTTGGCCTGTTACAAGAGAGCAGGCACTGCTTGCATTACAGGTTTTTATCAGTGAACGTTTACCTTTATTTGGTCAATATGAAGATGCTATGTGGGCGGGTGAAGCATGGTTATACCATTCTCATTTATCATCGGCACTCAACCTTAAATTACTCAACCCGCGCGAAATATTAGCGGCAGCTGAGGCTGCTTATCACTGTGGTGATGCACCGATTCAAGCCGTTGAAGGTTTTGTACGACAAATATTAGGATGGCGTGAATATGTACGTGGTATTTATTGGACAAAAATGCCCGAGTATTTAGAGTTAAATACGCACAATGCTCAAGCTAATCTACCCAGTTTTTATTGGACAGGTGATACGAATATGAACTGTTTAAGTGAAGCAATTAAGCAAACACTTAAACACGGTTATGCACACCATATTCAACGGTTGATGGTTACAGGTTTATATGCTTTACTTTTAGGCGTACACCCAAAACAAGTACACGCTTGGTATTTAGCAGTTTATGTTGATGCGGTAGAGTGGGTAGAATTACCGAATACTTTAGGAATGAGTCAATTTGCTGATGGTGGTATTATGGCCAGTAAGCCATATATTGCCAGTGGTAAATATATTCAGCGTATGAGTAATCACTGCAATACGTGTTCATTTGACCCTGCACAAAGGGTAGGGCCAACAGCGTGCCCATTCACCACTTTATACTGGAATTATTTAATTCAGCATCAAGAAAGTTTGTCTAAAAATGCCCGTATGGGTATGCAACTTAAAAATTTAGCTAGGCTATCTCCTCAACAGCAGCACGAAATTACTGCACAAGCCAGCCAACACAAGCAAGCGGTACAACAATAGATTTTTTGAAAGATTAAGCGATATACTAATTCGCTTTATAATTTTATAGTCTTACTATTTTATAGTTTTAGGATTTTAGATTTTTAGGATTTATTTTTTAATCAATATTAAAGGGTATTAATATGATGGATTACATTGGATTGATTTTAGTCGGTTTAGTCGTGGGTGCTTTAGCCCGCTTCTTTTTACCAGGTCGTCAGAGTATGGGTTGGGCTATGACCGCTATTTTAGGCATGGCGGGTTCAGTGTTGGCTAATTATGTAGGAATAGCGATGAACTTATTTAAACAAGGCGACTTTCTAAGTTGGGTTGCCAGTGTAATTGCTGCAATTGTATTATTAATCGTATATGGAATGGCTAAAAATAAGCCAGTAGACGGAAACAGTGCTAACTAGTTGATAGTTATTATGGGGTGTTATTAAAGAAAAGTAAGCAATATAAGTAATAATTACTTTAACTAAACTAACTAAACTTACTAAACTTACTAAACTTACTTCAATAAATTTAATATAATTAATTTATTTTAATAAATCTAAATTGTCTGTAATAATGCTATTAACACCCCATTTTAAACACTCAATGGCACGCTGACTGTCATTGCATGTATAAATTAGCACATAATAACCTGCTGCTTTCAGCGCCTGTACCTGTACTTTAGTTAAAGTAGATACCTCGCACACAATAGCTATACACTTTAAACGTTTGAGTAATAACTTCCAATTATTTGGAACACGATTAACCAATAAAGCCCGTGGTAAATGTGGTTGTGCAATCTGTGCTGCATTCAAAGCAATTTCACTAAACGATGACAATAAAGGCAATACACGTACACTGTTAGAGGAATTATTTTGCCACAAACTTGCTGCCAAATTAGCAACGACTGTACCCGTTTTTTGTGCAGTATTCGGTGAAGGTTTTATTTCAATATTGAGCATTGCCTGATGATCATGTACAAATTTAGCAATTTGCGTCAAAGTTGGCAAGCGTTCACCTATATATTTAGAGCTATGCCAAGCACCAGCATCAAGGGATTGTAAATTTTGCCAACTCTGAAGGTCTGCATAACCAAGTGCATCGGTAGTACGGTCTAATGTATCGTCGTGTAATAAAAAAGCAGTGCCATCACAAGATAGTTTGACATCACATTCAAACATATTAAATTCTTTTGAATAGCCTAGTTTAAATGCTGCCAATGTATTTTCTGGGGCAGAGTGTCCTGCACCACGGTGGGCAATTAATTGAGGATAATACCAAACAGATGTCATAAGTAATTCGTCTTATTGGCGTGTTGTCTTAATTAACTTAATTTAAACTAGTCGGTTATGCTGATTAGGAAAAATAACAGTGGGCTTAAACTGTTTCGCTGCTTCAAATTCCATAGTGCAGTAAGACACTACAATGATAGTATCACCCACTTGGCATAAGCGCGCTGCAGGACCATTCATGCACACAATACCGCTGCCGCGTGTGCCCTTAATGATATAGGTTTCTAAGCGTTCTCCGTTATTAAGGTTTAATACTTGTACCTTTTCATTTTCAATCATATTAGCAGCGTCTAATAAATCTTCATCAATCGTAATGCTACCAATATAATTTAATTCAGCCTGTGTGAGTTGAATACGGTGTATTTTTGATTTAAGTAATTGAATGTTCATACTCTATATTTTAGGTGAATTTAAGTGATTATCCAATTGATGCTTAACAAGCAAGCAGTAAAATAATATAAGAAAATATGGTATTGCTACTTAAAAACAATTATTGTTTTTTTATCTTACGCAAGCTTTATTTTACTAAGAAAATTTTAGAAATATATACTTTAACCATATTAAAGTAGCAATGCCCTTTTTATATATTTTTTATATAATCATTACATTTTAAAATGAGATTTTTTATTACCTACAGCATTAAATTTATTAGGTTAATAAAATCTTAAAACCGTAAAATAAAATACAAAGACTATATTATTCATATATTCTTTATATAATTTAATCTATTTTGAAAGACACTTACTTTGTTTAATAATACTAAGCAACATGAATCTAAAGATACTTACCTTCGTCAAGATGTTGATTGTATTGCTTGGCAGCGTTTTAACCAGATACACGCATTAAGTGAGCCATTTATTTGGCAAGAAGTTCAATCTCGTTTGTACGATCGTTTAGATATGTTTACAGTTGTACCACAGCGTATATTAAATGTTGCTACGCGTGCAGGTACAGGAGCTATCAGACTAGCAAAACGCTACCCCAAAGCACACATTCTTGCACAATGTATTACAACTAAAGCCGTTAATCATTTACAGAGCTTGTATAAAGTAACCCGCTTACAAAAAATTTATAGCTGGTTCACGCGTTTAAAGTCACCTTATACGCTGATTATTTGGTCAGATACAATACCAAAATACACCCAATATGATTTAATTATCTGTAATTTAAGCCTAACACACACGCCCAATCCTGTGGAGCAGTTAAAGATTTGGGCTGATTTATTAGCCCCCGGTGGTGTGCTATTATTTAGTGCATTGGGTCCAGATACAGGACGCAGTATACGTTTAGCAGCACAACAAGCGGGTTGGACGACTCCGATCGGTACAGACTTCATAGACATGCACGATTATGGCGATATGATGGTGCAAGCGGGTTTAAGCACACCTGTTACCGATGTAGATAGAATCAAACTGACTTATCCTAGCGTACAATCCTTACGTCAAGATTGTGTCGGCTTAATGGGTAATGTTCACTTACACCGTTTAATGGGTTTAGCAGGCAAAACACGCTTTCAACGCTTAAAAAATATTTTAAACAGCGAGACTCCTTTAGTGATAGAGTTTGAATTAATATTTGGGCATGCGTTTAAACCAATCCACCTTCAAAGAGCTGATTTACTTAACCCCGATAAATCAGTTAGTTATGTGAGTGTAGACAGCTTAAAAGCAAGTTTATCTAAACAAAGGCTTAAGTAGCTTAAGTAAAAAAACAGTTAAATTTAGGCTGGTTTGACTGTGCTGCCGTGTAGACCACATTCTTTACTATTAGCATTTTCCCACCACCAACGGCCTGCACGTTGGTCTTCATTGAATTTAATCGCTCGCGTACAAGGCTCACAACCGATAGAAGGATAATTTTTTGCATGTAAAGCGTTAATAGGGACATTATGATGCGAAATATAATCATTAATATCTTGCATTGTCCAATTTGCTAACGGGTTAAATTTACGTAATTGATGGGTTGAGTCAAATTCTTCAGTCAATAATTCAATACGAGTAATGCCTTGTTCACGGCGTTGCCCTGTAATCCACCCTTCTCTGTCGGCCAAAGCACGGCGTAAGGGTTCAACTTTACGAATATTACAACACTTTTTACGTAATTCAATACTCTCATAAAAAGCATTTTCACCATGATGATTGATATAGTCTAAAACTACTTCTAATTTCGGGCTATAAAGCGTCATAGCTAGTCCATAGCGAACTTTATTTGCATCAATGACCGCTAAAGTTTCCGAGTGTAATCGCCCTGTATTTAAGGTGAATACTTCAATATTATTAAGCTGTAAACGTGCAATCACATCAACGATAACTTGGTCTTCCATACTTAAGCTACTGGCTAATGCTGCCCGATGAACAGTTTGATGAATAAGCACTAAATCAGATTCTAAAGTCAATACTTTAGCAGTGAGTACTGGGTTAAGCATGGCGAGACTCTTGTATGAACAAAGGGTTAGAGGTATCACTGCTGCCTTGATAACGAATACTAAACGTATTAAAAGCAGACAGTGCAGCTTCGGCATTTTCTCCAGCACGCAAAGTCATAGCATTAAAACCGGTACGCTGTAAAAAAAATAATTGATCGCGTGTAAATTCACCTACTGCACGGATTTCGCCTGTAAATTTTAAGCGGTTACGTAATAAGTAAGCTAAGCTATAGCCGCGACCATCAACTACTTTAGGAAACTGTATCGCAATTAAATTTAATCGCGATAAGTAAGGTTTGATTAATTGAATATCGCAATCACCATTCACTAATACGCCAAATGTTTCAAGCTCTGTGGGAATATTGCTTACCGTATTCTCGTTAATATCAGTTAAATTGTTATCAGTTAAATTGTTATTTAAGATAAATAAATTTTTACCCAAAATAGCATAGTCTTTAGCAACAGCTTGATTAACAATTAAGCTACGATTTTGAGAAGTGTAAGTATCAAGCATATTAAATAAGTTCAGTTAAGTTTATCAGTGTTAGTGCGATTCTAGGTACACAGCTGCTTTAAAAGGGGCTATTCCTAAGCGATCAACCACATCAATAAACAATTCATCGTCATAGCGATTTTGAGTATAAACAGTCAAGATACTTGATAAAACACTAGGGACTTGTTCAGCTGCGAATGAAGGACCAATAACAGTACCAATTTTACTGCGATTACCGCCCCGTCCGCCTAAAGTAATTTGATAAAATTCCTCATCATTTTTATCTACACCCAATATACCAATATTACCAATGTGGTGATGTCCACATGAATTAATACACCCTGAAATATTAAGGGTTAAATCACCCAAATCACATTGAAAATCAATATCTTCAAACCGTGCATTAATGGCTTCAGCAATCGGCAACGAACGCGCATTCGCTAAGGAGCAAAAATCACCGCCGGGACAAGCAATCATATCGGTGATTAAACCAATATTAGGCCGTGCCAAATTTAAATTTTTAGCACGAAGCCATAAATCATAGAGTTGATGAGTCAAAACATTGGGCAACACTACATTTTGTTCATGCGTTACGACCAACTCACCTAAACTAAAATCATCAGCCAATTGCGCGGTTGCGCGCATAATTTCAGTACTGGCATCTCCAGGGGCAATACCCGTGCGTTTAAAACTTAAACTAACCGCAGTGTAGCCTGAAACACGGTGGGCATGGGTATTGCGTTCTAGCCAGCGTTTAAACCCCAGATCATTAGTTTTATCAGTCTCACTATGAGGAGATATATTTTCGCAAGGAGCTAAACGTGCTTCAATAAAGTGTTGTTTGACACGGTCAAGTTCTGCTTGTGTAAGCGTACCTGGACCATCAATTAAGTGTGAAAATTCTTCATCAACCGCTTGACTAAATGCATCTGTACCTAAAGCTTTGACTAAAATTTTAATGCGTGCTTTATACATATTGTCGCGTCTACCAAATTGGTTATACACGCGCAGTACCGCTTCGCAGTAAGTAAGCAAATGTTGCCAAGGCAAATTGGCTTTAATTAAAGGGCTAACAATCGGCGTTCGTCCCAAGCCGCCACCCACCCGTATATCAGCAACGACTTGTCCTTCAGTATTTAGACGCATTTGAATACCAATGTCGTGTACTTGGATCGCTGCACGGTCGCTGGTTGCCCCTGTAACTGCAATTTTAAATTTACGCGGCAGGGCTGCAAATTCAGGCAAGAATGTACTCCACTGACGAATAAGCTCACAATATGGGCGTGGATCAACTGTTTCGTCAGGGGCAATACCCGCAAAGGCATCACTGGTGGTATTACGCACACAATTGCCGCTGGTTTGAATAGCATGCATATTGACATCAGCTAAACGTGCCAAAATAGTGGGGACATCTTCTAGCTTAGGCCAATTAAATTGAATGTTTTGACGGGTTGTAAAATGGGCATAACCGTGGTCAAATTCTTGTGCAAGGTCTCCTAAAGTACGCATTTGCTGGCTATTTAATAAACCATACGGAATGGCTATACGCAGCATAGGGGCTTGACGTTGAATATACAAACCATTTTGTAAACGTAAAGGACGAAATTCTTCTTCAGTTAATTCGCCCGCTAAATAACGGCGGGTTTGGTCAGCAAATTGTATTGCACGCTCACGTACAATAGTTTGATCATAGGAATCGTATTGATACATAATTAAGTTTTAAAATATTTAAATATTCAAATAAAAATAGCGTTACTGTAGTGTCAATGATGGCTATGTACAGCATCAACCGAATTTTGATGGGTCGGGTTGGCTATTGAATCATTAATTGATTCACCACTTTTGTTATTGGGAGTCGGCTCTTCAATGTTTACAACCACTTTAACAGTACCCGCCCGTTTAAAAGTAAGTGTCAAGTCAATTTTTTCGCCCTTATGCAAGGGCTTTTTTAAATCTATGAGCATAATATGATAGCCTAAATTGTTTAAACCACGAGTCATCGGGGTTACTGTTTTTGCGGGCAACTCAATATTTTTAACTTGACGCATACGCATAATGTCATTGTCAGTATTCATCACGTGTAGTTCAGCACGTTTAGCAATTGATGAATCCACTTTAGCTGATATTAAATAATCCTTATCATCACCTTGATTATCAATTGCTTTAAAAAATACGCCACCTACCGTTTGTCCAGAAACAGTTGCGACACTGTAAGGGTGACGAATATTGAGAGTACCTAATTTAAACGCATGAGCTTGTACCAGTGAGGGAAAAACCAGTGTATTAATTAGCGACACTAGTAATAAAGTGAATAATTTAAAATAAGAATGGTAGCGGCGGACAGTTAGGTTCATAGTAGTATATTAATAATTTTGTATATAAGTTATTTTGTATATAGTTTGTTTAATCTATAGTTTATTTAATCCATAGCCATACTGGGCAATACAGTGCTTATTTGTAATAAGTTGGCTGCTGTATTTTGCTTAGTATCAGTATACTTTAAAGTATAAATACCACAGTTTGGCATAGGTAAAGCTATTTGAAACTGCCTAAATGCAGCCATACCCGTAGAGTTATTGACTTTGAAACCTAAATTTTTCCATATTAATAAGCTAAAAAATATGCCATGCCCAAATAAAACAGTATTATTTTCAAATAAATATACTTGCTTCATAAATTCACTGACTCTATCATCAAACTCAATAAAAGTTTCAGCGTGAACACCTTGACGTAGATGAGGGTCTGCTTTATCCCAATAGGCTTTAATAAAAGGCCAGCGTTCATCGCCTGTCATACCGTGTAATAATAAGGGATCTATATTGGTAAACTCATGAAAAATTGGGTGTACGACAGAGCTAACATTCACGGCTTGACAATAAGGCTTAGCTGTTTGTTGTGTACGTAGATAACTTGATGTGTATACTTTATTTGGCTGCGAAGGCAATAAACTCAATTGTTTTGTAGCCAATCGTTCTGCTTGTATTAAGCCTAAATTAGACAAAGGAATACTATGATTATTTACAGTAATACCGCCTGCATTTGCAGTACTTTGTCCGTGACGAATAAAATAAATAGTATTCATAATAATTTAATACTCAATCTAATACTCAATCTAAAAACGTAACTATGAATTTATATGAGACTTGTACAAGATAGCTTAAAATAATAAACAGGTGTTTATTTAGACTAATATTTTAAATCAGTTCACTGTAAAAATAAGATTTTTCATACAATGTTTTTTTTCAAGTAAATATTAAAGTAGTAACCCAAAAATTATATGATAACAATAAAACTAAAAAAAGTAGCCGTACTTTTTGCAATAATATGTTTTGCAGGGTGTAATCAATCATCAAACAGTAATAAACCTGTCTTAAATATAGAAAAAAATACAGATAAAAATATAGATAAAAATACAGATAAGAAAAATGGACTCAAAAAAGTAGAGGCTATTAGCGTTACCACTACTTTAGCTGAATCGCGTCCATTGGCTAATTTGATTAAAGCAACAGGCACAGTTGTTTCGCTAAACAGTGTTGATGTTCGTTCGCAGATGAGTAGTGTGGTTAAGCAAGTGCATTTTAAAGAAGGGCAATATATTAAAAAAGGACAATTATTATTTACCTTAGATGCACGGTTAGATGAAGCTAATTTAATAAAAGCACAAGCACAATTGGCTAAAAGTAACAGTGTAGTGACTGATTTAAAGCGTCAATTAACGCGTAATCAACAACTATTTGCACAGGATTTTATCGCATCAAGCGTAGTCGATGCCAGTCAGGCGGCTTTAAATGCTCAAATGTCTTTACTTGCTGCTGATGAAGCTAGCATCAAAGCAGCACGCGTACCATTAAGCTACGCTAATATTGTTGCCCCCACCAGCGGACGCGCAGGTGCTGTAAATATTTTTGCAGGTAGTTTTGTTCAAGCAGGTGTTACGTCCTTAGTAACTATTACACAATTAGATCCAATTGCTGTATCGTTTAATGTATCACAAACATATTTATCAACACTGCTTGATGCTTTGAATACAAAAACAGAAGTGACTGTTCAGTTGCCTAATATTAATACTAAAAATAATACCAAAAATAGTACACCTTATCGCGGGCAATTACAGTTTGTTGATAGCACCATTGATATCAATTCTGGTACGGTTAAGGCAAAGGCTTTAATTCGTAACACATCAGGGCATTTATGGCCAGGTTCTTTTGTTGATGTACAACTACCTATCAATGATACCCGTTTAAATACGGCTATAAATACGGTTGTTATTCCACAAGCAAGTATTATTCAGTCAGCACGCGGCTCTATGGTTTATGTTGTATTAAATAACAAAGCTATTCCTAAATATATTGAAGTACTCAATGCTAATCAAGGCTTTGTAAGCGTAACAGGTTTATTATCTGGTGACCGTGTTGTGCTAGACGGAAAACAAAATTTACGCCCAAATGCAACCGTATTTGAACGCAACGATGTACTACCGAATAAAGCTGTTTTGGATAAATAGTGATTAGCTATGATGGGCTTTTTTTGAGTCTAAATATAGTGGATCAAGAATAAGTCACGCTTTCCCAATATCTAATAAAAACACACCTACAAATCCCCCATAGTGAATACCTAAAATAGATGAAGAAACTAGATTCAATTTTCTCATTTCTCATGAACTGCCTAACGTGTTAAAGGTGAGTTGAAAATAACAAGGTTAAGCATTGAATTAGGTTTATTTTGGTTCATAGTCATATAGAAAATAGACCATACATAGCTGCAAGCGCAGAAGTAA
>JBEDNN010000026.1:0-10097 GCA_041170585.1 Pseudomonadota bacterium
TCTGATTATGCACTGCCCATTAAAGAGAACTTAAGCTTTATTCGTAATTTAAAAAATATTTCTAAACAATCTAGTTTTTTAAAAAGTGAACACGCCGATATTTTAGAGGATTTTGAAGCCATTATTAATGGTAAATATATTGTTGATAATAAAGACGAATTAATATATAAACCCAACAAAACAAAATTAAAATTAAATATGGGTGAAAGCTCAAGTTCAATTCGCGCCTTATTAGACATTGGTTTTTACCTACACCATATTGCTAAACCAGGTGATTTGTTAATGATTGATGAGCCTGAATTAAATTTACACCCTGAAAATCAAAGGTTGTTAGCACGAATATTTTCAAAATTAACTAAAGTCGGTATTAAAGTGTTTATTACTACGCACAGTGATTACATCATTAAAGAATTAAATACGTTAATTATGTTAAACAATGCGAACCACGGTGATGAGCGTTTAAAAAAGATTGTTGAAAGAGAAAACATTAAATTAAATACATTATTAGCCCATGACAGGGTAAAAGTTTATATTGCAGAAAAATCAAAAATAAAAATAGAGCAAAATACAAGAAGCACGCTTGAAAATACCCTAACAATTGCCACAATCACTCCAGAAAATGGGATTGAAGCCCGTAGCTTTGATACAACAATAAATGATATGAATCGTATTCAAGATGAGATTTATTGGGGTGAATAAAATGAGTGCTTTAAATGATTTCACTATTTTGAAAGAATTATTTAAAGACTCTGCTGTGATTACAATAGACAAAGATACCTTCTCTGGCCCTTTTAACAATGTTATATTAGAAGAAAATGGTCAAACGAATAAACCTACTGTTTATATAAAAATTACTAATATACCTATTGACTCTGTTATCATCAAAGTAGATGATAATTTTATTGCACCTGACAAAATTTTTAAAGGTGACAAAGGTGAACGTAAACGTGCTGATTATGTCATTGTTGATACAAAAAACAAATATATTCTTTGTCTTGAAATTAAAGCTGGTGATTGTAAAACCACTGATTCTATTGAAAAACAATTAATGGGTGCTGAATGTTTTATACAGTACTGTCAAAAAATTGGGCAAAATTTTTGGGCATATGAACCATTTTTAAAAGATTATAGATATCGTTTTGCAGCCATTATAAATGCAGGGTCTATACGTAAAAAACCTACGGATAATCGGTCTGATGATACAAATCAAGGCAATTCATCAAAAAGATTTTTAAAACTTAACGGTAACAATGATGACGGATACCATTTCAATCGATTAATAGGCGAAAAAAGCAATCGTAAAAATTAGTCTATCCCATCATTGGCTTACAAAAAAGACATAAAGAAGATGTAAAAATTGTATTTTAATTATATTTTTTTGAATCAAGATTATCAAGATTAAAGGATAAGCATGATTAAAAAGCTAAATAATTTTATTAATCCTAAAAATACATAAAGTAATACATAAAGTGATACATAAAAGTCTATAGCACGTTAAAATATTATTTTTTAATTAAAAAATATTAAGACCTGTTTAAAATCTATCAAACTTTATATAACGCTCTGGAGGAGCTACCTATGAGTAATGAAATTAAAAATAATGAGATTGCAGCACGTGTTATTAAAATTGTTGCTAAACAATTGGGTGTTGTTGAAGCCGAAGTAAAAAACGAATCTTCTTTTACCGCTGATTTGGGTGCTGATTCATTAGACAATGTTGAGTTAGTTATGGCTTTAGAAGACGAGTTTGGAATGGAAATTCCAGATGAAGACGCTGAAAAAATTGTAACCGTTCAATTAGCTATTGATTATGCAATAGCTAATAGTAAATAACGATTATTTATAGAGTATTATTTTGATAATTGAGCGGCGCAATTGCGCCGTTTTTACTGTGATTATTTGTTTATATTGTTTGTTTATATTGTTTGCTTTACCTTATTTATAGTCAAGATATTTATAGTTATATATTTAAGTTTTTTGAATTTTTTGGAGTCTAACATGAGTAAACGTCGTGTCGTTGTTACAGGTTTAGGTTTAATTAGTCCCGTAGGTAATACAGTACAAATGGCTTGGAATAATTTATTAGCAGGTAAAACGGGTATTGGTTTAATCACTAAATTTGATGCAACGGCGTTTGCTTGTAAAGTCGCAGGAGAAGTCAAAAACTTTAATGTTGAAGACTACATGACAGCGAAAGAAGCTCGTACTATGGATACTTTTATCCATTACGGTATTGCTGCTGCAATGCAAGCCGTAGCTGATGCAGGCTTACCCACAGGTGATGCATTAAATGAAGCTGACGCAATACGAATTGGTTGTAATATTGGATCGGGTATTGGCGGTTTACCGATGATTGAGGCAACGCACGAAGAATACAGAATTAAAGGACCACGCCGTATTACGCCTTTTTTTGTACCTGCCAGTATTATTAATATGATTTCAGGCCATGTGTCTATTAAATATGGCTTTAAAGGGCCTAATATTTCAGTAGTGACTGCGTGTACTACAGGTTTACATGCCATTGGCGTTAGTGCGCGTATGATTGAATATGGTGATGCTGATGTGATGGTATGCGGTGGTGCAGAGGGTGCAATATCGCCTTTAGGTGTGGGCGGGTTTGCTTCTATGCGGGCTATGAGTGTTCGTAATGATGACCCTGCTACAGCTAGTCGCCCATTTGATAAAGACCGCGATGGTTTTGTGTTAGGAGAAGGGGCTGGCGTAATGGTGCTAGAAGAGTATGAGCATGCCAAAGCCCGTGGTGCACACATATATGCCGAAGTGAGTGGTTTTGGTATGAGTGCCGATGCAGGTCACATGACTGCCCCTAATATGGATGGCCCTCGCCGTGCAATGTTGTCGGCACTGCATAATGCTGGCGTCAATGTACAGCAAGTACAGTATTTAAACGCCCACGGCACGTCTACACCATTGGGCGATGTTAATGAAACACAAGCGATTAAAGCTGCATTTGGTTCATCTGCTTATGATTTAGTGATTAATTCCACTAAGTCTATGACGGGGCATTTATTAGGCGGGGCAGGTGGTATTGAGTCGGTATTTACTGTGTTATCGATTGCTCATCAAATATCGCCACCGACGATTAATATTTTTAATCAAGACCCAGAGTGTGATTTAGATTATTGTGCAAATACTGCTAGAGATATGAATATTACAGTCGCACTTAAAAATAATTTTGGTTTTGGTGGTACTAATGGCAGTTTAGTGTTTAAGAAAATTTAGTTTTTAAGAAAGTTTAAATGCAGATAAATAATAAAATTATAAAGAGATTAATTTATTTTTAATACCTGCCATAATGTTTTTACTGCATTTATTTTATTTAATAAGTCTGTTTCAATTAATATAGTTTGATGAATCAAACTATGCAATTGCAATTGCAGTTGGCAACGGTGCTGAATTTCTCGTAGTTCTTGGTATAAGAACCCTACTGTATTAGCTAATTCTGTGGGTATTAAGCCTAAGTGACTCATCACTTTAAGCAATGCCACGTTGCCAATATTTTTACATAAATCAGGATATTGTGCAGCGTAACGTAATACCGCATACTGTACAGCAAATTCAATATCTATCATGCCACCCGTACTGTGTTTTACATCAAAAAATAAATCTGGAATATGATTTTTTTTATCCAAAGCAATGCGTTGACGCATAGTCATTACTTCAAATTTAAGTATGGACTCTTCACGCGGTAAGCATAGGATTGTTTGACGTAAATAATTAAACGACTGCCGCAAATACTGACTACCTACACATAAACGTGCACGACTGATTGCTTGATGCTCCCATAACCAAGCATGCGTACCCGCAGCTTGTCCTATTTGATATTCAGTAAAAGCATTCAAGGTGGTAAGCATCATACCTGCTTGACCATTAGGGCGTAAAGCAGTGTCAATTTCAAATAAACGCCCAGATGACGTACGAATACTTAACCAACTAATTAAACGTTGTGTCAGTTTGATATACTGTGCAGCCGTATAGTTAGATGATTGCTCTGCTAAAGCCTCGTCATAAATAAACACGATGTCTAAATCACTGCCGTAGCCTAATTCTTTACCGCCTAATTTTCCATAAGCGATAATCCCCATACCATCAGGAATCGTAAAAGCACCGTTTAGTAAATGGTTAATACAACACATAGCCGCTTCTAAAATTAAATCGGCTGCCATTGATAATGCATCGGATACTTCAATAATATTTAATGTGCCACCCATTGCTTGGGCTTCATCTTGCATCAAAATACGTAATACCCATGCTTGATGAGACTCACACAATATGTGTAATTGGGCTTCTTCATCTAAATTATTTAAACGACGCCATAAACGAGTTTTTTCTAAGTCCCAATAAGCCATATCTTTTACAGAGTGTATCCCTGCACCCTCAATTAACTCATCAATTAAAACAGGGTGGTTGTGTAAATACTGTGCTGCAAATGGGGACGCAAGCATTAAGGCTTGTACACGTAACAACACAGGAGGATACATCAGTAAAATATCTAAATAGGTTTTTCTGCGGCTAATTGTTTTTAAAAAATTGATTAACCGTTGAAAAGCTATCTCTATTTTTACTGTTATTTCTGCCGTATTATGGTCAGTAAGCGTTACGTTATTTTGAAACATATTCAAAACACAGGTTTCTATAATTGTGATGACTGCTAGACGGCTATTGTCATTCAAAGGCCATTGTTGCACCGCGTCTAAAGCAGATTGTATATACGGTTGTTCTAGCTCAAGCCTAGCTGATGTATTAATAAGAGGTGTTGTGTTGCTTGGCTCTTTAGGCAGTTCACTGGCAAACAAAGTATCAAATTGATTTGAAACGGCTTTCATTGCACAAGAAATATGTTCATCAAATACGGTTAAATGACTAAAGCCTAAGTTATATGCAATGGTACTGCGTGCCTCAATTGCTACAGGTAAAAGATGCGTTTGTGCATCATCTATATACTGGACTGCATGTTCAGCACGGCGTAGCAAAATATAGTGTACTGTCATATTGTTACAAGTATCTATTGTAATAACGCCTGCATTTTTTAGGGCTATCAATGTAGTTAAAGTGTCTTTAGTCCGCAGGCTCGCATCACGCCCCGCACGAATCAGTTGTTGTCCTTGTAACCAAAACTCTAATTCACGAATGCCACCACGTGCTAACTTTAAATGCAAACCTTGGTGTGGATTAGACTCAATTACACGTCGTTCACGCCGAATACGTCCGTGTAAATCACGTAAAGCGTCTAACACTGTAAAATCTAAATAACGGCGGTATACAAACGGCTTAATAATGGCTTGCCATAACAAATGATTATGCTGGTGTGTTTCTAGCGTTTCAAAACAGGGCGTATAAATCGCACGGGCTTTTAACCATGCAAGACGCTCCCACATTCTGCCTTGGGTCGTTAAATAATCTTCTAACATCGCGTGTTCTTGGACTAAAAGTCCAGCGCTGCCGTGTGGACGCAACATCATATCTACACGAAAAGCGAAGCCATATTCTGTGGTGGTTGATAATAATGCAATTAATTCTTTGGCCCAATACTGCATAAACTCATTGTTACTGCATTGTCGCAAAGCACCTTGTACATCAACGCCTTTGGTGTCTCCATCTAAAGTACGGGCTAAAAAAATCAAATCAATATCACTACTAATATTAAGTTCATACCCACCTAACTTACCCATGGCGACTACTTGTAAATCAATTGGTTTATTATTGCAATCCACGGGTTCGCCATAACGCAATGCTAAATACTTGCCTGTTACTTTGACTGCCCATTGCAATGCCCAATCTGCCCAAGCACTCATATTATGCATAATGATTATTAATGTTTCAGAGGTATGTATGGGTATAGAATGGTCTAAATGTGCTAAAGCAGCGACAGCAGCATAACGAAATTGACGTAATCCAGTATGCCATTGTTGAATATTCAAAGTCTCAAGGCTATCCACGTTCATTAAGTATTTAATTTGAGTATTAAATAACAAAATATTCCAATTAGGATATTTAATTAAAGCCGTATACACTGCCAAAATATTAGAATTAAGCAAGATTCGGCGTGATACTAAAGTGTTTAAATTAGAGGGCATAGAATATAAAGATATAAAGATAAATTTTATAAAATAATGTTCAATTTAAGTAAACTTATTTGAATTAAACATAGAAAGTCAGTACGTTTTATGAAATGTAATTCACTAAACTAATAGTAGGTAACATAAGCAACATAAGTAACATAAGTAACATAAGTAACATAAGTAACATAATTAATAGAGTATATAAGTATATATACTTATTTTTTGAAAATTAATTGATTAATATTGATACTATTATTGCGTTCAACCGTATTGATACAAGCTACCATATTAACACTATGTATACTAATGCAAACAATAATATTAGCTATGATCTTGAACGCGATATAGATCATATTGATGAACGCCCGTTACAAAAAACACTTTGGCTTGAATTTATAGAGACACCCGTTATTAAACTGATGGTAATCTCCTTGTTTGGGCTTATTTTTGGTGGTTTATTTCAGTTTACAGGTATTTGGGTAGGGGCAACTAAACTATTGTGTTTATCAGCATTATTTTTTGCGTTACGGCATAATATCGGTTTAAAGTCAGCCTTTATAATCAGCTGGGTATTTGGTACTGCCGTTACTTTGGCAGGTATGAACTGGCTATTTACTGCTATGCATACCATTGGTGGGTTGCCTGCTTGGATTGCTGGTATTGCGATGTTATTATTTGGCTTATTACTAGGTGCTTTTAATGGCGTAGCAGGGCTTTCTTTTGAGTGGATTAAACGCCGTACTCATCGATTTACTATACCTTTTGTAGCAACATGGACTTTAGGTGAGTGGTTACGCACGTGGGTATTTACCGGAATGCCTTGGATGACTACAGGCTATGGATTTTTAGACACGCCTTTAACGGGTATTGCACCCGCATTAGGGGTGTTAGGTGTTAGTGCCGCCAGTTGTATGTTGGCAGTCTGTATCGTAAGGTTAATGTTCGGTGAACCATTTGAAAGCGCACTTACTAAAACCAGTTTATTTAACTCGGCTAAACTCGATACAATTCCGAACTATTTTAAAAATATTAAACGCTTCCAAACCGTAAAAGTTATTTTTTTAATATTATCAATGTGTACTTTGTGTGTGTTTTCTGGTAAATCTTTTTATACAAAGCCGTATGGTAAACCGTTAGTAGTCAATTTATTACAAGGAAATATTCCTCAACGCTTAAAATTTGATAATGAATCGCGTTGGAACCACATGGAAATTTATGCTAATTTGGCACTAAGTCAGTCAGCACATCTCACTGTTATGCCAGAAACCGCATTCCCAAGTTGGGAAGCAGTCCCTACTGAAATACTTGAAAAAATACAAAGTGTTTCTGGGACTTTAGTCGTAGGTAATATTGGTAAAACCGCACAAGGTTATACTAATCGCCTTGAAACACCTTTTGTATTAAATAGACTTTCCTTTGATTCATCAGCAAACTTTGACAAGTTATCAAACAAAAAAGCACCTACTAAAAAAGCACCTACTCTAAATCAAATGTCTCAACCGCCTAAATCGTTTGATAAGCCGTGGGTTTATGATAAGCGTCATTTAGTGCCTTTTGGAGAGCATATTCCACTAGGGTTTCGTTGGTTTGTTAATATGATGTCTATCCCTTTAGCAAGTTTAGCAGTGGGTGACTTAAAAATGCCTCATTTAGTAGTAAACGGCCTTAATATTGCTGCGAATATTTGCTATGAAGAAATTTTCGCCCATGAATGGAGAAAGAGAGCTGCTAAAGCGAATATTTTATTAAACGCCAGTAATTTTGGTTGGTATGGCGACAGTTCTGTATTTAACCAACATATTAATATTGCCCGAATGCGGGCTTTAGAGTTTCAAAAACCTTATCTAAGTGCTACTAATAATGGTGCAACTTTATTTGTCAATTCTGAAGGTCAAGTTACTGTTGCAGCCGTTAATACCGCCACGGTACTAAGTGGTACAGTTCAAGGAATGTCTGGTGTTACCCCTTATGCCATTTGGGGGGACTGGGGTATTGTTACATTTATGTTTGGCTTACTGCTTTTAGTATTTTTTACTAGCAGACGTTAATATCATGAATTGATTATGACTTATGCAAAATAGTAAAACTCTATCATTTAAAATAATTACTTTTGTATAAGTCTTAAAATATTTTTATTTACTTTAAAACCATTTACTCTAAAGCTATTTATTCTTAATAGTCCTCAATAATTCTTAATGATTTTTTAACGATTTTTTAATGGTTTTTCTAAAAATCTCTATAATCGTTATTAATCAAATTCTTTAAAAATCATTTATTAAATAATATTTAAATTAAATAATATTTAAATTAAATAATATTTAAAGAAGTCTTACTAAAGTACACTAAAGTACAGTGAATAAAAAGAAATTTATTATGACTACAATGTTATATCCTTTACATGAGTTACAGCGCAATGCTTTAAAACCAATAGCTGCCTGGTCGCAAGTGATTGCCAATGCTTTGACACACAAACTAAACCCTTGGGCAGACCACGCAGTTAATCGTCGTGTTGCTGCTGCTTATGGTTTACTAAATCGTTTGGGTAAAGATTATGAAAAACCCACTTGGCACTTAGATGAGACAGTATTGCCTGATACTGGTGAAATAGTTAAGGTTGAAGTTGATGTTGTTATAGACAAATCATTTTGTAAATTACTACATTTTCGTAAAGTACTACCTAGTCCTTTAAAAGCAACCCAGCCGACTTTGTTATTGGTTGCACCTTTGTCGGGACACCATGCAACATTATTACGGGATACCGTTAAATCATTGATTGGTATGCATGAGGTATATGTGACTGACTGGCTAGATGCCAAAATGGTACCTGTCTCTGAAGGAGCATTTCATTTAGATGATTATGTAGCTTATGTGATAGAGTTTATTCGGCACTTACATAATCAACCTACTTCTAATAGCGGTAAACCATCTGACGGTGTACATGTGATTTCGGTGTGTCAACCGACTGTCCCTGTGATGGCAGCAGTTAGTTTATTGTCTACTTTAAAAGACCCTGCCGTGCCACGTACAATGATTTTGATGGGAGGACCGATTGACCCTCGCGCTAACCCAACAACAGTCAATAACTTAGCCACTAGAAAGCCTTTAAGTTGGTTTGAAGAAAATGTAATTCATACTGTGCCTAGTAACTATTTAGGTCATGGCCGCTCGGTGTATCCTGGTTTTTTACAACACACTGGTTTTGTTGCTATGAATCCTGATAAGCATTTAAAATCACACTGGGATTATTTTATGGATTTAATTCAAGGTGATGAACACGATGCCGATGCTCATCGTAATTTTTATGATGAGTATAATGCCGTATTAGATTTAGATGCAGACTACTATTTAGATACAATCAAAATTGTCTTTCAAGAGCACCGCTTACCCAAGGGTATTTGGGATGTCATAATTGATGGGCAAACTATGCGTGTAAATCCTGCTGATATTAAAAATGTAGCTTTATTTACCATTGAAGGTGAACTAGATGATATATCTGGTAGTGGGCAAACTCAAGCTGCACAAGGCTTATGTATCAATATTTCTGATGAACACCGTCAACACTTTACTGCACCGCAATGCGGTCATTACGGCATTTTTAGTGGAAAACGTTGGCGTGAAGTGATTAGCCCTAAAATTATTGCCTTTATTCAAGAGCATCATATCAAAGTAAAAGAAAAATCAAAAAAAAGCGTAAAAGAAAATATGAAAGAAAATATGAAAGAAACAGTTGATTTAACAAAAGATATAGCTACTCATTCAACTGATAGTGATTTAATAGCTATAAAAAATAGTCTTGATTTATTTTAATATATGGTAGTGGTACAAATAGAACTTAAAGATAAATTAATTATTATTTATTAATGAGTAAATTGAGTAGAATATTATTTATTGAATATATTATTTATTTAAAACAGGAATTGTAGGCAATAATGATTATTATTACTCGTAAGTGTCCGCATTGTGATAGTGAGTGTATTAGAAAGAATGGTATAGAGCCATTAAATGGTAAGCAAA
>JBEDNN010000027.1:0-13531 GCA_041170585.1 Pseudomonadota bacterium
ACCCACACGGTTACGCCATGACTTGTCTTTAAAATCATATTGTATACCCCCCAAAACAGGGGTATCACCCAGTGAATTATAAAAAAACTCTTCAGCAACATCACCTTGATTTTGACCTATATTCCCCAAACGAAGCCCTATTGCATCTAAACGACGATTCGTTTCAGTAGATACTTTACTCGACTCGGCTACAATTAATTGTAATTTTTGCATTGAAATACTCAGTTGTTCAGTTGCTTGTTCAGCTTGTATTTTCGCTCGGGCTGCGTCTTCTTTCGCTCGGGCTGCATCTTCTTTGGCCTGTTCAGATCTTGCGACAGCTTGTAATAATTCAGCCTGTAATCTTTTAATATCTTGGTCAGTAATCATAATAATAGAATTAATAATAAGGTTAATGTTTTATATATGTTTATACTGTATTTATACTATATAGGTAGTGATGTTTCCATAATATCCCCTGACCGTTGTAATACCATGACGCCTGACTGCAAAGCCTGTTGTTTTAGTTCATCATGAATATGTAATATATTTATTATTTGGTTATGAACCATATACCTACATATCTATACATTTATACATCTATTTAAATTATGGTAATAATATTAAAGCATTCTTATTTAAACAACAATAACGCATTAATTGAGTATACTTTAAAATTTCTAACTATGCAGTTATTTATTAATGTGTAATACCATCACGTTTAAGCACTTTTAATACGGTTAGCCAAATAATTTTAATATCTAGTTTTAGGCTTTTTTGCTTTAAATATTCTGTATCAAAAGCTACTTTTTGTGGAATTGCTAGTTCATCACGCCCATTGATTTGAGCCCAGCCTGTTAAGCCTGGGGTTAAAGTATGTACTTGATGTGTGGTGCGTAGTTCAATTAAATCATCTTGATTAAATAAAGCAGGGCGAGGACCAACAATACTCATATCCCCTTTAATGATACACCATAATTGTGGCAATTCATCTAAACTAGATTTTCGTAAAAATGCACCAATCGGTGTTAAATAACTGGCAGGGTTATTGAGTAAATGGGTGGCTACCGCTGGGGTATCTGTTCGCATGCTTCTAAATTTAGGCATTTTAAACAATTGATTGTTTTTTCCAACACGGTCAGACCAATACAAAGCATTGCCTTTAGACGTTAAGCGCACTGCAACAAATACACCGAGAATGACTGGTAAAAATATGATGGCTGCCGTAATTGACAATAGTAAATCAAGTAATCGTTTTAACATAAAAGTATGTTTTTATAATTGTTTTTATATAGTATGAATGTTTTTAGTATTAAATTCAGGCATCTGCAATTTTTTCAGCAGACAGTTTATCAATTATAGTCTTGGTAGTTTTTTCAAAATATGATTTTTTCTTGCTTTGGCACGGTATAAATCATAAAAAATAAAGCCAAAATTATTTTTTCGCGAAATCTTCTACGATATGAAAATATATTTTTTATTAGTTTTATGCGATCTAATATATTTAATCTTTTAAGCCAAATGATAGGAGGTTTATCAGAATATCCAACAACATCTGCAATTAATATTGACTGTTCTACAAGCCAGCCTTGGCGCAGTTTTTTCCATCTGATTAAAGCAGTTTTTAAGCCAATATTAGCACCAATAACATTATTATTATGTTGTCTGTATAACATACTTGAATGGTTATCGATAAACCATTGATAATTATGTGAGCGCAAAAAAGCATAAATAAACCAATCATGCATAGAAATTTTATCGCAAGATAATTGGTTTATTATTAAAAATTTTTGTAATTTTAAAGCGATTTTTTTAGTCAAAACAAATGTACACCCAGGACCAGCAGATTCAAACATATAATCATACTTTACCTGTGATTGTGCTTTATTAATTAAGCATTGCTTACCGTTCTCCCAAAAAGCAGTAACATTACTTGAATACGCATCAGCATTAGTATTTTTTAATTGAGTTACTGCTCTAAATAATTTGTCTTGATTCCAGATATCATCTTGGTCTGCAAATGCTACATAATCAAATTGTATTAAATCAACATCTCGAACAAGACGAAAGAAATTTTTAGAAGCACTACCCATGCGACCTATACTAGGTAATATGACAATATTATTGTACTTTTTAGATAGTAATATACACTTTTCTAAAGTATTGTCAGTTGATTCATCAATACTAATAAAAATAGTTATATTAACGTTAACTTGATTTAAAATAGAATCAATTTGTTCTTGTAACCATTCAGTTCCATTATAAGCTGCTAACAATACAGCTATTTTTTTCTGAGTATTATTCATTTTTTAAGTTATCAATTTATAAATAATTTTTTATTTTTAATTCTTATTAAAATGATAAGCTATAAACCATATTGAAAATATTAATAATAAAAAAATAATATTAGATAATAAATAAAATTGCGGTGCAAAAACAGATAGCAATATAAGATATGATAATCGTATAAATATAAGAAGTGTAAATATATTCGGATATTTTTTTAATAAAGCAGCAGCTATAAAAAAACAAATTAACATTCCAACTATGGCTAATAATACATAACCAATTCCTCCATATAACAACCATGGAAAATATTCTGTTCCGACATTAAATCTAGCTATTAATATAGGGCTATAAGGATATAGTTCATAGTCATCACGTGAAAATGGTGATAGCTGCCCTTCTAAAAACTCTGTATTAATAAAACCATTATTTAGAATGGTCATGAAATTAAAAAGTGGCGTAATAATATATAAAATTATTTGCTGAAATAAATCTGGAATATAAAAAAAATAGGGTTTAAGGGGGAACTTTCCTTCAATGAAGGTGTTACCAGATGATTCGACTATAAATGCATCACCACTTCTAAATTGACCTAGTATAGCAAAAATTAATAAAAATAAAACTATTACCCAATAATTTTTTTTAGTTTTTTTTGATAAATTTTTTGTTATTATTTTTTGATTAATTATTGCGCAAAAAAATAAAGCATAAAAACATAGTAGTAGTCTATTTCTATCTATAATAACAATAGAAAATAAAATTGCTAATGTAATAAATAGAAAACGAAGGGTTTTATTTCCGATAAAGTAAGCAATTGGTATTAGTGCCCAACAATAAGTAGACACACCTCTAACATATCTTCCTATTCCATTTATATCTGCATAGCTTAAGGGGTCTAATAGTTTAAAGCCATTTGTCATAATATCAATTGGCATAGATGCTATTATAACTAATGAAAAAATTTTTAATGTTAAATAATAATCTTTATTTTCAATAGTTTTTTTATATGCATTAATAATATTAAGTTTTTTAGGTACCAGTAAGTAAGAAAATAATATAAATAATGTTAAAGTAAAAGGTAATGCTATTAAGTATAAGATATAATCTAAAGGTGTGTACATAAAAGTACATAATATTATTAATTGAAAAAATATTGGGTATGCCAAATAAAACCAACGAGAATTAAAAATACTTTTCATTTTTTATATTTAAATAATTTCTTTAAATTAAGTAAACTTATTTTTAAAATTAAAATAATAACTTCTTTTATTAAAAGGTACTTTAATGTACCTTTTAATAAAGTTATATTTCTTAGTCCAGCCAATTTTTGAGATTTTAAATTAAGTAAACGCTTATTTAAGTTTTGTGTTTTACATGTATTACTGTCATGTGTTCTATAGTAAGCAATAGGGCAATCTATATATTCTATGGAAGTTAAAGCAACCACTCTAAGAAAAAAATCCCAATCTTCTATTAATAAATCTTCTGAATAGTAGCCAACTATATCATACACTTCTTTTTTAAGAGCAAAACACGGCCCAGGTATAGACCAATTAGAAATTATTTCTTGTTTTAAAGATGCTTGAGATAGCTTCATTTTATGAATATTGCCACCATTGAATTTTATAGCAGATTTTTGAATTTCATTATTATTACTATCAAATAATATTGCATCACCAATAAGTACTAAACTAGATGTTTTTTCAAAATGAGTAATAATTCTTTCAGTACTACCTAAATGTATAGCATCATCGCTTGCACATAATCTAATAATATTACCAGATGATTTTTTAACTAACTCATTAAGTGTTACACACAAACCTTTATTTTCACGGAAAGTGTAAAAAATATTAGCAGCAGAATTTTTTTTCACCCAATCTATAACAATTTTTTTTGTTTGATCCGTAGAGCCATCATCGATAAGTATTATTTCATAATTAAAACTTTTTGAATCTGAAAGTATACTATTTAATGTATATTCTATATATTTAGAATGATTAAAGCTAGGTATTAAATATGAAACTTTCATAATAATTTTTTAAAGTAAATAGCCTTGTTTGCTGTAATAAAAACAAAAATAAAATAAATTGCGTAATTAGCAACATAAGAAATATTTGCACCATCAACACCATATATATTAACTAGCATAAAAGTTAATAATACAAAACTTATTGAGAAAAATACTTCGCTGAATATAAATAACTTAGTCGCACCATGAGATAACATCGGGTAAGCATACAACCAAGCCAATATTTTTATCACATCACCAACTAATTGAATGGCAAACAAATCACGTGCAGGGCGAAAAGCTTCTGTAAATAATACTGAAATCGCAAAGTCACGTAAAAAATAAACAATTATTGCCATTGTTATAACAATGGGCATTACTATTTTTGCAGTGTTTTTTATTTCTAATAATATTGATTGACTATCTTTTAAAGTAGCCAGCTTTGGCAAAAAATAAGTACTTAGTGCAATGGTAATAACACCTAAATATACTTCTGATATTTTATAAACCGCTTGCCAATGTCCTGCTTGCTCCCAACCCACCTTATCTACCAATATGTTACGCACCAACACTAAAGATACGGGAACTGTTGCAGCACTGGTAATTGCCATTGCTACATACCCACCAATATTTTTTAAATGTACTTTATCAGCTTTACCCCACCAATATTTAAGTTTAAACCAAGGTTGGTTGATAGAACCCAACAACATAATTAAACCAGAGATACTGGTAAACAATGCTGCTGAAAGCAATGCACCGTCTAATTGATATTGAATAATTAAAAACACCATTACACAGGTGCTCAACACAACAGAAATCATACCTAAACTGACGAAACGGCGATAATTTTCTTGCCCATTAATAACAGAACCAATTAAAGTACCTGCAACTGACAAGGGTAAACTAATCGCAGCTACTATCACAAGCCATGAATATTCTTGATTACCTAAAGCCCATTGTGCCAGTGATTTAGCAAATAAAAAAACTGCTAAAAAAACTGCTAAAAATAATACGGTTATCCAGTTTAATGATGCTTTCCACCACAGCGAACAGGTATCTAATCCAGCTGAATTATTTTCAGCAGTATAGCGGACGACTCCACTACCTGCAGGGGAGGCAACAATTCCATTCATTGTAGATAACAAACTGTGAACCTGCCCTAACATAGCAATGCCAGTGGGGCCAGTGTGTACAGCGACTACTTTAGCAATGATAAAACCACTTGCCATACGGACTAAAGTGAGTAAACCACTAAATAGCGTAACGGTTAATAATTTTTTCAATGATCAATCACTTTTTAAATAAATTCACTTTTATTAAGCAACTATCTATATTGTATTTAATACAGCATAAATACTATCAACACTATCATTTAACAAATGCGGTCCAATCGGCAAGCTTAATACTTCATTATGAATCACTTCTGCAATTGGAAAATCACCTTGTTTAAATCCCAGTTCACTATAAGCAGACTGTAAATGCGGCGGTATTGGATAATGAATAACAGTACCTATATTATTATTACTTAGTTCTTTTTGAAGTTGTTCACGGTTTTTTGTGCGTACTACAAATAAATGCCATACAGGGTCTGCCCATTCTGGAACATAAGGCAAAACTAAATTTAAATTATTGATATTTTTAAGATATTCAGCAGCAATCAATTTTCGGCGAGTATTCCACTCAGTTAGTTTACGTAGTTTTACTCGTAAAAAAGCTGCTTGTAGTTCATCTAAACGCGAGTTGTAACCTTTTACTTCATTGTGATATTTAACTTGTGAGCCATAATTACGTAAGACGCGAATTTTGTGTGCCAATTCATCATCATTGGTAGTAATTGCACCACCATCACCCAAAGCCCCTAAATTTTTACCGGGATAAAAACTATGTCCAGCGGCATCGCCTAAATTGCCTGCAAACTTACCCTTGTATCCAGCACCTTGCGATTGTGCTGCATCTTCAATCACTTTTAAATTGTGTTTTTTTGCAATAGCATTAATCGCGTCCATATCAGCGGGCTGACCGTATAAATGCACTGCCATAATCGCTTTAGTACGCGGTGTAATGGCAGCTTCAATTAAAACGGGGTTAATATTATAAGTTCGCTCATCAGGTTCAACAGGAACAGGAATTGCACCGACTTGAGACACTGCCAGCCATGTAGCAATGTAAGTATTAGACGGTACGATAACCTCGTCGCCTTCACCGATACCATAAGCACGCACAATTAAATGTAAAGCGTCCAAACCATTAGCCACACCAATACAATGCTTGCTACCGCAATAGGCGGCGTATTCAACTTCAAACTGCTTAAGCTGGTCGCCCATAATGTACCAGCCAGAGTTAATGACTTCATCATAAGCTTGCTCAAGTTCAGTACTTAATTCTATGTGTGGTGCTTTTAAATCTAAAAAAGCAATATGTGCATTTTCAGATCGTATGGATTCTTCTCCATAAAAATCATCAGGGTGTAGTGTTAGAGAAGATACAATTAGGAATTTTTTGTCTAATGTAATAATTTTGGCATTTACTACACGTGCTGATGATTCTATTAAATAGTCTTCAATATCCATTTGGGCTAATATAGAATCAAAATTTATATTAGCGGGTGTTTTTATAATTTTTACTTTTCGTTCAAATTCTAAATAGTCACTTAAGTAATTAGTATAACTTTTTTTAAATACAAATCTCAAATTATGTAATTGAGAAGAAGATAGGGACACTTTTTTATTTCGCAAACAATAAATTAGAATATCAGAATAACTATCTGCGAATCCAGATCTATTAGTGATTAGGTCAATAATAAAATTATTATCAAACAAATACATTATGCCCCCTTAATTTCTGCTGCTAAATTTATAGAGTCAATATTAAATTTTTTACGGAAGGCTGCCCTAGAATCAGCACTACGTTCAGGATTCATAGTTTCACGTTGTCGTTTTTCAAAATATCTATCCATAATTACAATGCCTCTAAGATCTTTATAATCAAGGTCAGGCGACGCTTGTACGGACAGTTCAACCTCAACAGTGATAACATCTTGTTTGATGTCTTGAAAACCTGGTAGATTTTTGATAAACCAACCTTCATTTAATTTTATTGCTTGCGCTTGCATAATTACTCTCCTTGATTATTTTTTACTGCTGATAAAAAATCATCGTAGTTACGATAATAATCTGATTCATCATAACGATCTGATGCCATAACCAAACATACACTACCTGGGTCAAAATTTATTTCAGCAGCCCAAATCATAGGGGGGATATGTAAGCCTTGCCAAGGTCTATTTAAATGAATAGTTTCTTTCTCAAAACCATCATCAATACTTACATCAAAACTGCCTGATAAACAAATCAAAAACTGATGTAGTGCTTTGTGTGCATGTGCACCACGGTCTGCACCAGTAGGAACATCATATAAATAAAAAACGCGTTTAATATCAAAGGGAATTTGAACACCGCTTTCAATGACTGATAAGTTACCGCGTGGGTCAGTTATTTTTGGTAGATCAATTAGCTTACAGTTCTTAATGGTCATAATTTAACCTTAAATATATTATTGGGTAAATATTTTATATATTTATTTTTTGCATTTAAAATTGATTCTTTATCAATAGTATAAATATAATCTACTTCAGTTTCACTTATTTTAATTGCACCAAACCGCTCATGAAATTTCCACACACTTTCATTTTGTTTCCGAACATCAAAGTGTGCTTTAGTGAATCCTAAACAATCTATTGCGTAGGTATATACCATTAAAGCTGATTCAATTGCTGTAGATGATGGTGCATTATCTTTAACAATCCAACTTCCCCAACAAAAACTATCACCTTTTGGATCATATAATCGTACAGTTCCTAAGGGCTCACCTGTTAAGCTCTCTATGATGAAATAGGCTTGATTACTCTGATTAGCATAAGATTGAAGCCATTGCTTTTGCTTTTGTATATCAGCATCAGTTGTACTCAAAAACTTAGATTTTTGCTCATTAGTTCTTAAACTTAAAATAAACGTAGCATCTTCAATAGTTGCATCACGCATTACTAAATTTTTTCCTTCTAAACGAATTGCTTTTTTTATTGTAGGTGTTAATAACAATTGATTCATTTTATTTTTTGTAATTTCAGTTTATAAAAATAAGTTATTTTTTACTAATTGTTTTAATAACCAATTATTAGCATCTTTTTCACTCACAATCACATCGCCTTCTATTTTAGGCCAAGCAATATTAATATCAGGATCATTCCAAACAATTGCACCTTCACTGTCTTTATTATAGAGTGCGGTAGTTTTATATAAAAACTGCGCTGATTCACTCAAGGTAATAAAACCATGTGCAAACCCCGGTGGTATCCATAGCTGCTTACTATTTGTAGCCGATAACTCAATTCCAAACCATCGTCCAAAAGTAATACTGTCTTTACGAATATCTACCGCTACGTCCCACACTGCACCTTGTACTACACGCACTAATTTACCTTGTGCAAACGGTGGTAATTGATAATGCAAGCCACGTAACACACCTTGATGGCTAAAACTATGGTTATCTTGCACAAACTCATACGGTGTATTTGTTGCTGGGTTATTACCTATAGCATTATTAAAAACCTGCTGATTAAAACTTTCACTGAACCAACCACGGGCATCATGAAAAACCTTTGGCTCTAAGAGTAATAAGCCATTGATTGGCGTGGTAATTATATTCATATAAAACTAATTCAATTATTATTTATTCATTAAATATAACATTTTAGCCGTGTTTTTACTGTGTAAATATTAAAAGTGTAAATTTTTTAGAAAAATTACTCCTAAAATTTTATTTAAAAAACACCCAAGCAGTAAACTCATCTATTTTCAACAGTTCTGTTTCAACAACTCTGCTGTTTCAATATTTGCGGAATTAAAACCCAATCAAAACACCGCCCACATACTGTCGGCATCTACGCTGAACGAATCCCCACTGCGTTTTAACACAAAAAATCCTTTGTCATGGGCTACTTGAACCACATCATCAGGCACACTAAAACCCGCAATGCCACCGTATAATTGCATGTGTTGATATTCGGGGAAATGCTGTTTAAAACTACGCAATTGCTTATCTACTTGGTCTAAAACGTTGAGATGAACTTTATATTTTACTTCAACTAAAGCCACGGCTGTGCCGTTAATCAGCACTAAATCGTATTCTTGTTGGCTACCTGGTGAACCACCTTTTATACGTTCATAGATGATATCAAACTGGAAACGCCCTATTTGCTTACTGTCGTTCAAAGAATTATAAAAATACTCTTCTGCCGATGAACCCATATTGTCGGCGATGCCACCATACATTTTGGCTAGACGGTCTAATTTTGCATCGGTTTTGGCCATTTGTGCATCGGTTTTGGCCATTTGTGCATCGGTTTTGGCTTGTGAAATCAACAAATCAGCCACTAAAGCTTTTAATTCTTGGTCAGTCATGATATTTTTTAATTATTTAGTATTTATTTTTAATCTTCAAACAATGCATTTGCATTGCTCCCAAATCAAATTATTATGGAACACCTTGGTGGCTAAAACTGTGATTATCTTATATTTGCTTTATTGCAGCGGTATAAGTATTTTCCATATTATATTTCTCCATTAAATAAGCCCCTTTTGCGTCTCTGTATGCTTCGCTTTTATAATAGCTTTCATCGTATTGAGACAGACCTATAGACAGCAATTCACGCCAATTTTGTTTTACATATTCATCAGAAAGTTCTGTTTTTATCATGATTTTTGTTGGTGATTTATGATTGGTTTTAAAAGTGTTTTATGATTAAATAATGTTTAGAATCAGGATTTTTAAGATTAAAGGATAAGCAGAATTTGAAAAAATTAAAATCTTGAAAATCTTTAAATTCTGGAAATCTTGATTCGGACTTTGGTTTTAAGGCTTAAAAATTAATACTCAAACACCGCTTCCAGCTGCCCTATCCAATCCACACTGTTTAAGTGAATAATCGGGTTTTCTGGTGTGCTGGGGTGTAACTCCCAAATTCCTGTTGCATTTTTACGAAACACTTCAGCAGTTTTAGCGTCGGGATCTAAGATTAAATATTCTTGCAAACTGTCTATTGTGCGATAAGCCGCAAATTTTAAACCTCGGTCAAAACTAGCGGTACTGTTTGACAACACTTCTACAATGATTTTAGGGCTGTTTAACTCAACTAGCTTAGGGTCTTGAATGTCCAAGGGCGAACAACTGACAACTACATCAGGATAAAAATAATTGTGGGCCACTTTAACCCGCATATCCGACATAAACACTCGGCACGGCGTACCTTTTAAATGCTGTCTTAATTCACTGTATAAAGCACCTGCTGTTGCATTGTGTGCAGCAGTGCCACCTGCCATAGCAAATATTTCACCGTCATACAATTGATGGCGGTCAATCTGTTGCAATTCCCATTCAAGAAATTCTTCAGTAGTCATCACGTGGTTTGTTTGTGGCAATCCCATAATCATTTCTCAAAACTGGTTGTGTGTTTACAATTTATTAAATATTGATACGCATATTCAGGGCATATATCGGCACCGTTAGGCCAAGCAATTGTTCCTAAATCTTTATTTACATAGACTTGATTAAAAAACTCAATATTTAACAGTGGTTCAAAAACACCTGTATAGCTACAAATAAAGCTATCACAGTCTATCTGCCCGTAATATCCGTCAGAAAAAGTAATATTTAATACCCTATTCTTAATAATTTTAACGTCAATAATATCAGGCATAATTTTTTAATCAAACAAAATATGGTAATGTTAAATTTTAACTTTTATAATATTTATACTGGTGCAGTAGCCTGTTAATTTTGCTGGTTACTTCTTAATTATTAAACTTCTTGTATCAGTGCTATTTGAACATTACCAAATATTGCTTCTAGCTGCCCTGTCCAAGCCACACTGTTTAAGTACCATTCACAATAGCAACCGACTTATCAAACAATGTTTCTGGTGATAAGTCTAAACGATTAGGCCAACATACAGTCCCGTCCTGTATAAAAACACGCATAAAAAAATTAAGGTCTTTTAAAGCCGTAAACACACCACGGTTTAAATAAGGTGTGCAATCAAATAACTTATGATCACCTGTATTAAACCATAACTCTAAATGATAATTGTTTAGGGCAATAACTTTGACAACGTGTTCCATAAGTCATTACCTTAAAGGATCAATAGCGTATGGTGGCTGACCATCAATAGTTAAATCCCAATCAGCAAGTAATTCTTCTTTATGAATTTCCATCCACGCTTGAACAAGCCTTATTTTTGATTTTGGCAATAATCCTGCAATAAGTTCACCATCAGATATAGCAAATACCGCATCTTGTCCTTGATATTTAGCATGAATATGTGGAATATGATGGCGATCATTGTCAAAATAATACATATAAATAACAATGCCATAAAACATACTAATACTTGGCATAAAATCCTTATTTAAACGTTTAAAAATATTTAACTAAAAAATGTTTTTTAATATTCTTTTATTAATACTCAAATATTAATACTCAAATATTGCTTCTAGCTGCCCTGTCCAATTTACGCTATTTAATTGAATAATCGGGTTTTCTGGTGTACTGGGGTGTAACTCCCAAATCCCCGCTGCGTTTTTACGAAATACTTCAGCGGTTTTAGCATCGGCATCTAAGATTAAATATTCTTGCAAACTGTCTATCGTGCGATAAGCCGCAAACTTTAAACCACGGTCAAAACTAGCGGTACTTGTTGATAATACTTCTACAATGATTTTAGGGTTGCTTAACTCAACTAGCTTAGGGTCTTGAGTATCCAACGGTGAACAACTCACGACTACATCGGGATAAAAATAATTGTGGGCTACTTTAACCCGCATATCCGACATAAACACTCGGCATGGCGTACCTTTTAAATGTTGCTTTAAGCCAAATACTATATTAATCGCAACCGTATTGTGTGCTGCCGTTCCACCTGCCATCGCGAATACTTCGCCGTCATACAATTGATGGCGGTCAAGTTGTTGCAACTCCCATTCAAGAAATTCTTCAGCAGTCATCACATGGTTTATTTGTGGCAATCCCATAATGATGTTTCCTTGAGTAGATTATGATTTTTAAATTATTTATACCAGCACTACTTTAATATTAATGAATTTAGCTCTGTTGCTAAACAGTCGGAAGTAATATTAAATTGTTTACGGAAGGCTGCCCTAGAATCTGCACTACGTTCAGGACTCATGGTTTCACGTTGTTGCTTTTCAAAATATCGCTCCATAATCACAATATTTCTAAGCTGTTTATAATTAAAAATTAGAGGATAGTTGTGCAGACAATTCAGTATTAATCATACGAATATACTCATTTGTTATTTGATGTCGTTAGTATATGTATGTGTGTGTATATATTTTTCATATAAATAATCACCGTATTCATTTTCTAAAACTTCATCGTCATTTTGATTGGGTGTATTAGATGAGGTCATTATAAAATTATGCCAATTTTGTTTTATATATTCATCAGAAAGGTCTGTTTTTATCATGATTTTTATTGGTGATGTGTGATTAATTTTAAAAGCATATTATTATATAAATAATGTTTAGAATCAAGATTGTTAAGATTAAAGGATAAATAGAATATTAAAGATAAATAAGATTAGCGACTTTAACCCGTATATCCGACATAAACACTCGGCACGGTGTACCTTTTAAATGCTGTCTTAATTCACTATATAAAGCACCTGCTGTTGCATTGTGTGCAGCTGTTCCGCCCGCCATCGCGAATACTTCACCGTCATACAATTGATGGCGGTCAAGTTGTTGTAACTCCCATTCAAGAAATTCTTCAGCAGTCATCACGTGGTTTATTTGTGGCAATCCCATAATGATGTTTCCTTGTAACTATTTTAATCGGGTAACCAGTCTTCGTTTAATATTTGTTCAACAGTGTAAGGGCAATCAATAGGGAATGTTTTAAGAATTAATTCTGTTTCATCAGCAGCGATTTTTCTAGCGTGAGCATAAGCATCGTGCAACTCTTTTAAGGGTATTGAATGCAAACTAGGGTTTTCTTTAATCAATTTTGCCATAGCAATTCTTGCGTTACGAATACTGGCTCGCCAACTATTGCTTTGTATACTAGATTGATACTGCCATTTTAAAAGATGCATAATCAAATTAACTTGATGGCTATAAATAGCGTGTTGCTGGCTACGCCCCATATCTTCCATTTCCTCAATTAAATGCTCAATATCCAGTTCGT
>JBEDNN010000028.1:0-11199 GCA_041170585.1 Pseudomonadota bacterium
TTTTATTAAATAAAATACTTGACCATTCACTTAAAACTGTTTCTGTGTTAAGCCAATATTGCATTAACGGGTTAATCGGTTTTATTTTGCTTAATTGAAATAAATCTACAATTTCTGCTTCACTGTATTTTTTTAATTTATTGCGTTTTATTTTTTTTGTATCAGTCATGGTCTATCCTCAATATTTAGATATTTAAAATAATTTATTTATTGTTTTTATCGGCAATATTAAAATAGCACTGATACAAGAAATTTAATAATTAAGAAGTAATTAGTAAAATCAATAAGACAATATACCAACATAAATACTGTAAAAGTTAAAAATTAAAATTTAACATTACTTTTTTATCTTAAAGCATCAAATACACAAAAGCGGCCTAAGCCGCTTTCAAGTTATTAAGTATTACTACGATTAAGCAGCAACAGGTTTTACTGTTTTAGCTAAACGAGAAACAGTGGGTGACATTTGCGCACCAACACCAATCCAGTAGGTTAAACGATCGGCAGCAATACGTAAAGATTCTGTGCCTTCAGAAGCAACTGGGTTATAAAAACCAATACGCTCAATAAAACGGCCATCACGACGGTTGCGTGAATCAGTTGCAACTATATTATAAAAAGGGCGTTTTTTTGCACCACCACGAGATAAACGAATAACGACCATAAAAGAATCCTATAATTTTTGAAAATGTATTTATACTTTAGATGTCAGCATAAACACAAAGAGTTAATCAAACCATTTTAATTAAAATTAAGAGAACTACTACTTGAGGAAAATAGTAGTTTGAGCCATTTAAAATAGTATTTTAACCTGAATATATTTATTATGGTGTAACAGTATTAGTAAATTTAATAAGAAAAAGTTAGCTTATACTTAATAGTAAGTATTTTAATATTTTAACTAATTATCTCAACTAAACAGCAAAGTTCAAGTATGTATTTGATATCATTGTGATTACTGCATAGTTTTGAATGAGTATTAAAAATATCTTTAAATATCTTTAAATATCTTTAAAGATATTTAAAAACTAGCTTATATACAAAATATTAAGATACTACTAAAAATTGTTCTAATAATGCACCACCATCAATAGCATCAGCTAACCAACGCGGTTGAACACCACGACCTGTCCAAACATTTCCATGTGTGTCTTTATACTTGGCTTCAATTTTCTTACCTGCACTTGGGTGGCTACGACCGATTTTAGCTGACTTAGTATTTTTTTCAGCTTTTATATTTAACTCAATTAGTGTAAAATTGTGTTCAGCAATTGTTGCTTTAACTTGGTCTAATACAATAGCACGTGCAGCTTGAATTTGCTCTAATGCTTGAGCTTCTAATATAGCTGCTTGCGCACGTAACTCATTGGCTTGTCTCATTAAATCATTCATAAATATTCCAGTAAGTGTTAATAAGGTACTAATTAAGGTACTAATTAATAAGATGTTAATTATTAATTAATTATTAATTAATTATTGTATACTAAAATTATAATACATAGTATTTTTTACGTATTTTTTCAGTATACAATATATCTTTAATACAAATATGTAAACAGTAAATAGTAAACAGTAAATAGTAAACAGTAAATAGTAAATTATCATATTTAATAAAGTTGTACATTAGTTAATGTGCTGTATTTTTTATTTTTTGCTATATTAAATTATTAAATAATAAAGTGATAATAAAATGATACTTAAGTGATAATTAAGTGCTTATTAAATGGTTATCAAAAATAATTATCAATACAATTAAAATTATTTTTAATCGTATTAAATTGGCTTGTCATTGTAAAAAAGATACTACAAATATATGCTTAATTTACGTATTGGTCGTCATGTGTTAACCAATAATGTAATGGTTGCACCTATGGCGGGCGTAACTGATAGGCCTTTTAGAATATTAACTAAGCGTTTAGGTGCAGGGTATGCTGTTAGTGAAATGGCAGCCAGTAATCCAAAACTATGGGCTACGGTTAAAACAACACGGCGTTTAAACCACGAAGGTGAATCAACACCCATTGCTGTACAAATAGCAGGTGCTGACCCCATTATGATGGCACAAACGGCTGCTTTTAATATTGATAAAGGTGCAGATATTATTGATATTAATATGGGGTGTCCTGCTAAAAAAGTATGCAATGTAGCTTGTGGATCTGCCTTATTACAACACGAAGCGTTAGTTGGAAAAATTTTAGATGCAGTCGTTGCAGCAGCAACGCCACACAATGTACCTGTTACTTTAAAGTTTCGTACGGGCTGGAATCGCGACAATAAAAATGCTTTGAAAATTGCAGCCATTGCAGAAGCGGCAGGCATTGCGATATTAACTTTACATGGCCGTACACGGGCTGATTTGTATACGGGTGATGCCGAGTATGACACTATTGCTGCCGTTAAAGCTTATGTCAATATCCCCGTGATTGCAAACGGTGATATTACTACGCCCGCTAAAGCCCGTGCAGTATTGAATTATACCCAAGCTGATGCCATTATGATTGGGCGTGCAGGACAAGGTAGACCTTGGTTATATGGTCAGGTAGCATATTTTTTAACTGATGGTATATTATTACCAGAACCCACTATTAGTAGTATGCGCTTGATTTTATTAGAACACCTTGAAGACCATTATGCTTTTTATGGTGAATATCAAGGTGTACGAACTGCACGTAAGCATATTCAATGGTATTTTCAATATACTGTTGGATTTGATACCTTTTGGCAGCAGTTAGTATTAATAGACGATACTTATTTGCAATATCAAGCAGTCGCTAACTATTTAGACAGCTTAATAGATGCCCAACATACTTGGGGGCAAAACCCTATGTTTAAAAATTGTGTTACTACGATTTAGATAAATTCTTAAACATATTTTATTATTTATTATTTATTATTTATTATTTATTATTTATTATTTATTATTTATTATTTATTATTTATTATTTTATTATTTTATTATTTAATAATAATACAATTAAAGCCACATAAAACTACATAATCTACAATAACACATGGCCTTAATTACACTTTCCAATATTCAACTTGCTTTCGGGCATGTCGCACTACTTGATGGCGTTGATTTTTCATTACAACCGCTTGAGCGTGTCGGTTTAATCGGACGCAATGGGGCAGGTAAAAGTAGTTTTTTAAAACTATTAGCAGGCACACAAAAGCCTGATGACGGTCTAATACAACAGCAGCAACACTTACGGTGTGCTTATGTCGCACAAGAAGCTGATTTTAATGAAGATGCGACTATTTTTGATACAGTTGCTGCACCGCTGCATACCGTACGCGAAGCACGGGCACAATACGAAGACCTTGCTTGTGATGCCAATGCTGATATGCTTAAGCTCACTCAATTACAAGATTTAATTGATTCAAACGATGGGTGGAATTGGGAAACACGGGTAGATACGGTATTAACACGTTTACAAATTGAAGGCTCTGTATTAATCAGTACTTTGTCTGGTGGACAAAAAAAACGAGTGGCACTGGCACAAGGTTTAGTAACTACACCTGATGTACTATTGTTAGATGAACCAACCAATCATTTAGATATGAAAACGATTGATTGGTTAGCCACATTGTTGTGTGATACGCCCTGTGCTTTAATTTTTATTACGCATGACCGCGCATTTTTAGACACAGTTGCTACCCGTATCGTTGAATTAGACCGTGGTTTATTGCGTAGTTATCCTGGTAATTTTGCCGCTTGGCAAGCAGCACGTGCTTTAGAACTCAATGCTGAATCTTTAGAAAATGCCCGTGCCGATAAACTGTTAGCGCAAGAAGAAATTTGGGTGCGTCAAGGCGTACAAGCACGGCGTACGCGGGCTCAATACCGCGTCAATCAATTAAATATTTTACGTAAAGCACGCAGTGAACGGCGTGACCAAGTCGGACAAGTTAAATTAGAGGTAGATGCCAGTTCACGTAGCGGCAAACTGGTTGCTGAATTAGAATGCGTCAATGTATCTTTTGGTAATAAAGTTATTTTAAAAGACTTTACTGCGACCATTTTACGAGGCGATAAAATCGGTTTAATTGGCCGTAATGGTGCAGGAAAAACAACATTATTACGAACTATTTTGGGAGAGCTACCGCCAAACAGTGGTACTGTTAAAACGGGTAGTAATATTCAAGTGGCTTATTTTGACCAATTGCGTGAACAATTGGATTTAGATAAAACTTTAGTTGAAACGATTAGTCCGGGTACAGAATGGATTGAATTAGCAGGGCAAAGAAAACATGTTATGAGTTATTTAGGGGACTTTTTATTTAGCCCCGCTAGAGCTAACTCACCCGTACGTAGTTTAAGTGGTGGTGAGCGAAACCGCTTATTATTAGCACGGCTGTTTGCACGTCCCGCTAATGTACTCGTATTAGATGAACCCACCAATGATTTAGACATTGATACACTAGAATTACTTGAGCAATTGTTGGGTGAGTATGCCGGCACAGTTTTTTTAGTTAGCCATGACCGTGCTTTTTTAGACAATGTAGTGACCAGCTTAATTGTGCATGAAGGCGATGATACGCTTGAAAATACCTTAAATAATGGTTCGGGTTATTGGCGAGAGTATGAGGGCGGTATTACGGATTGGCAGCAACAAACAGCACGTGCCGCACAAGCAAACAAAGTGAATGCCGTTAAAACAGTTATTTTGCCTAAAAATATTATCAATGTTAATCATATTGATACCGCTTCAATTGTAACTACGCCTATTAAAAAATTAAGCTATAAAGACAAGCAGTTATTAGAAAAATTACCTAATGAAATTGCGGCACTTGAGCTTGAACAACAGGCTATTCAACTTAAACTGAGCCAGCCTAACACTTACAACAATGATACAAGTATAGTAATAAAGCGTATGAGCGAAATTGAGCAGTTACTTGATGAAAAATTAACTCAATGGGCAGCTTTAGAAACTTAATGATATTAATAATATTTACAAATAATATTTACAGATAATACTTAAAAAATAAAACGAACTTTATGACTATAAATACTTTAATTCCTGTTACGATTTTTACTGGTTTTTTAGGGGCAGGTAAAACTACTTTATTACAACGCATTTTAACTGAACAACACGGGCAAAAAATTGCCGTGATTGAAAACGAATTTGGTGCAGAAAGTATTGACAATGATTTACTGACTCACCTTGCAGGTGAACAATTAGTAGAAATGAATAATGGCTGTATTTGCTGTACTGTTCGTGGTGATTTATCAAAAATGTTGCGTGAATTGTACGAAAAACGTCAAGCAGGTACAATCAATTTTGAACGCGTGATTATTGAAACAACGGGTATGGCTAATCCTGGGCCTGTTGCACAAACATTTTTTATGGATGAATTTGTTGCTGAACATTATTTATTAGATGCCATTATTACCATTGTTGATGCTAAACATGGTATGCAAACATTGACTGAACAAGAAGAAGCACAAGCACAAGTTGCATTTGCCGACCGTATTTTAATAAGTAAACGTGATTTGGTTGATGATGCTGCGTTTAATATACTCAAACAACGTTTAGTCAAAATGAATCCCCGTGCACCTATCACGGCTATTCATTTCGGAAGTGTAGATATTAAAGAGATATTAGATATTCGTGGCTTTAATTTAAACGCGGTATTAGACATTTCGCCCGAATTTTTAATCAGCGATGCCCATAGCCACGACGATACAGTCAGTAGCTTTGTATTTACAACTGAACGTTTAGTTGATGGCAAAAAATTTGAAGATTTTATGGGGGCTATTACCCAAGTATATGGCGAAAATATGTTGCGTTATAAAGGCATATTGGCATTACATGGTATGGAACGCCGTATGGTGTTTCAGGGTGTACATATGATGATGGGAGCAGATGCAGGCAAGCCGTGGGCAAAAGGTGAAAAACGTACTAGTAAAATGGTTTTTATTGGGAAAAAATTACCAGAAAAAACTATCATTGAAGGTTTAAAACAATGTTTGCATTAATAATTAATAATATTTACATTAATGAATTAATGGTATTGCTACTTAAAAATAGTTTTTGTATTTTTTATCTAAAATAAGCCTTATTTTTGCTAAGAAATTATTATAAATATACGACTTAACCATATTAAAGTAGCAATGCCGAATTAATAATATCTATATTAATGAGTTAATAATATTTATATTAATAATTAATAATCAACTCATTGTATAAATAATGTCAAAAAAGCAGCCCGTTTTTAAAAAATCACCGCCTACTGTGCAGCCATCTGCTGTAGATGCAGTATTACAACACCGCCATTATCAACAGTTAAGCGAATTAATGGACGGTTATGATGAAGAATTTGAGTTAGAGTTTGACGAACACCTTGCTGAACGCAGCGTTTGTACTGGCAATGACTTTAATAATAATGTAGATAATAACGTAGGTAATAATGTAGATAATAATTTTAATTCTATAGCTTTAAACCATGAACAACTTGCCGTGTTTAAACAAAGAAGACATATCTATTTTAGTGAGTTATTTAGAATGCAAGGCGAATTAGTTAAAATGCAAGACTATGTGGTAAAAACAGGGCAGAAAATTGTTGTATTGTTTGAAGGACGCGATGCTGCTGGTAAAGGCGGTGTCATTAAACGCATTACACAACGGCTAAATCCGCGTGTATGTCGCGTAGCCGCTTTGCCAGCACCCAATGACCGTGAGCAAACACAATGGTATTTTCAACGTTATGTATCACATTTGCCTGCTGCTGGTGAAATTGTTTTATTTGACCGCAGTTGGTATAACCGTGCAGGTGTTGAACGTGTGATGGGGTTTTGTTCTGATGAGCAGTACGAAGAGTTTTTTCGTAGCGTACCTGAATTTGAAAAAATGTTGGTACGTTCAGGTATTCAAGTGATTAAATATTGGTTTTCTATTTCAGACGAAGAGCAAGCGGTTCGTTTTCTAAGCCGTATGAATGACCCACTAAAACAGTGGAAATTAAGTCCAATGGATTTAGAATCTCGCAGGCGGTGGGAAGATTACACCCGTGCAAAAGAAGTCATGTTAGATAGAACACATATTGCTGAAGCGCCTTGGTGGATTGTGCATGCTGATGACAAAAAAAAGGCGCGTTTAAATTGTATCCATCATTTACTTCAACAAATTGAATATGATGAAGTTGAACACCCTGCCGTTATTTTGCCCGACAGGCAACGCAGTGATAGTTATAGCCGTCAAACAGTGCCTGATACAATGCTTGTTCCTTTGGTATATTGATACCAATTGATACCAATATATATATTAATATACGTATTAATTTAAGTTAATTATTTTAAAGTTACTACTCTAAATTTATTGTTATAAATTTATTGTTATAAATTTATTAATATAAAATATAAATTAAATATAAATTTATTGGTTTAAAATAAGTTACTTAACAAGGAATAAAATGAAAGTTAGAGATTTAGATTTTAGTGATAATCCATTAAATGTAGAGCATCAGCAACTTGGCTTACCGCCTTTAGAAAAAGCGGTAGAAGAGATTGCTTTGTCTGACTCAAAAAGCAGGACCATTAAAAGTGCAGTATGGATTGCTAAAACTTTATTAGGTTTATTGGTTGTTTATCTATTATTTTTATTATTTAGCCACGGTGCTTTACAAGCTAAGCAGTTAGTTAGCGATGCCTTGGTGAGTCAAGTGTTTTGGAGTGCTGTTGCCGTAGGTTTACTTGCTCAAGTTGTTGATGGTGCTTTAGGTATGGCTTACGGTTTAACGTCTACTTCTTTTTTAATTGCTAGTGGTGTTTCGCCAGCCATTGCCAGTGCTAGTGTTCATGTAGCCGAAGTATTTACCACAGGTGTGTCAGGTATATCACACGCTAAATTTGGCAATGTGAATAAAAAATTATTCTTAAAATTACTGATACCGGGTATTACGGGTGCCATACTGGGGGCATATGTACTCACTAATATTGATGGCAAAGTCATTAAACCGTATATATCGGCTTATTTATTTATAATGGGTTTATATGTACTAAGTAAAGTATTTAAAACCATTAAACCTGCTACTAAAGAACCTAAGCACGTTGCTAAATTGGCTTTATTGGGCGGCTTTGTAGATGCTACGGGTGGTGGTGGTTGGGGGCCTATCGTAACCACTACTTTAATTGGTACAGGACAAGACCCCCGTACGACTATTGGTTCAGTTAATTTTGCAGAGTTTTTTTTGACATTTGGTAGTGCCATTACATTTACCGCTTTAGTGGGCTTTGGCCCTTGGATAGTGGTATCAGGCTTGGTGATTGGTGGTTTGTTTGCCGCTCCCTTCTCTGCTTATTTATGTAGTAAATTTCATACTAAAACTTTACTTATTTTAGTTGGTAGTTTAATTAGTTCAATCAGTTTATTTAATCTTTATAAAGCGTTAATTTAGAAAATATTATGCTAAAAATCTTACTTCTCGGAAAAAATGGTCAAGTAGGCTGGGAACTACAACGCAGTCTGTCGTGTTTGGGTGACGTGATTGCTTTGGGTCATGATGAAGCAGATTTTTCTCACCCTGCCGATTTAGCCGCCGTTGTAGCACAACATAAGCCCCATGTGATTGTCAATGCTGCTGCTTATACGGCTGTAGACCATGCCGAAAGTATCGCAACGCAAGTACATAAAATCAATGCTGAATCGCCAGCAATATTAGCCCAAGCCGCTAAAATTTGCGGGGCATTATTGGTGCATTACAGTACTGATTATGTGTTTGATGGCAGCGGCACTAAGCCTTGGCAGGAAGCAGATGCAACTAATCCACTAAATGTTTACGGTATTAGTAAATTAAAAGGTGAACAAGCGATTATTCACAGTGGTTGCCAGTTTTTAATTTTTAGAACCAGCTGGGTTTATGGCACACGAGGGAGTAATTTTGCTAAAACTATCCTGCGTGTAGCGCAAGAACGCGATGAGCTTAAAGTGATTAATGACCAGTTTGGTGTACCCACAGGTGCGGATTGGTTGGCTGATGTGACCAACCGTGCCATCATACAAACTTTGGCAGACCCTCATAAACAAGGGCTTTATCATGCCACTGTGGGTGGAGAAACGACATGGCATGGCTATGCTAGTTATGTAGTAGAGCAAGCTAAATTGCTGAATTATCCTATTAAAGCCCATACTATTTATGCTGTTCCAACACTTGAATTTCCAACACCCGCACAACGTCCAAGTAACTCAAGATTAAATACACGCAAATTACAATTGGCTTTTAATGTGCATTGTCCGCCGTGGCAAACAGGTGTTTTACGTTTATTACACAGTATAACGACAGTATAAAGTATTTTGTTATTTATATATATACATAGTATATGTACGTTATATATATTAGTAAAGATTATATTTTATAAATATCCTTAAACATTCTTAAACATTCTTAAACATTTTCAATATTTTTCAATATTTATATTTATGATTAAACCACAACCCACTCACCGTAAAGGTATTATTTTAGCAGGTGGTTCAGGCACACGCTTACACCCCGCTACACTGGCAATTAGCAAGCAATTATTGCCTGTTTATGACAAGCCAATGATTTATTACCCTTTATCAACATTGATGTTGGCGGGTATTCGTGAAGTATTAATTATTAGTACACCGCAAGATACACCGCGTTTTCAACAATTGTTAGGTGATGGCAGCCAGTGGGGTATGAATTTATATTACAAAGTTCAACCATCACCCGATGGATTAGCACAAGCATTTATTTTGGGCGATACTTTTATAGGCAATAATCCCAGTGCTTTGGTATTGGGTGATAATATTTTTCATGGTCATGATTTTGGTAAACTGCTTGTTAATGCCGATAAACAATTAACGGGGGCAAGTGTATTTGCTTACCACGTTAAAGACCCAGAACGTTATGGTGTAGTTGCTTTTGATGAAACAGGCAAGGCTAATAGTATTGAAGAAAAGCCATCAGTGCCTAAAAGTAATTATGCGGTTACTGGGCTGTATTTTTATGATCAACAAGTCGTTGAAATTGCTAAATCAATCAAACCTAGTGCACGAGGCGAGTTAGAAATTACTGCGGTTAATGATGCGTATTTAAAGATAAATCAACTGAACGTTGAAATTATGAAACGAGGTTATGCATGGTTGGATACAGGTACGCATGACAGTTTATTAGAAGCCAGTCATTTTATTGCGACATTAGAACATCGCCAAGGTCTAAAAATTGCCTGTTTAGAAGAGATTGCTTGGCGTTCAGGTTGGATTAATAATGAGCAATTGAATCAGTTGGCAATGCCGTTGGCTAAAAATGGTTATGGGCAATATTTATTGCGTATTTTAAAAGAAACAGTGTTTTAAAATAAATTTTTATTGTGAATATTACTTATACCCCTATTGCAGGCTTATTAGTCTTAGAACCCACAGTATTTTATGATGCACGTGGCTGGTTTAGTGAGAGTTTTAATGAGCAGACGTTTAATGCTGCGGTCGGTAATAATCCCGTAACCCATACGCCATACAAATTTGTACAAGATAACCATAGCTGTAGTTATAAAGGTGTATTGCGTGGTTTACATTATCAGCTACCCCCTTTTGCACAAGGTAAACTGGTACGCGTTATACAAGGTGCTGTATGGGACGTAAGCGTTGATATTCGTAAGGATAGTCCAACATTTGGTCAATGGTATGGCATTGAATTATCGGTTAATAACAATAAGCAGTTGTGGATACCGCCAGGCTTTGCACATGGGTTTATTACTTTAAGCGAAACGGCACAGTTATTATATAAAACTACTGCTTTATATAATAAAGCCAGCGAAGGTGCAATTGTTTGGAATGATACTACTATTAATATAGTCTGGCCAACAATGGATTGCGATATTATCATAAATGAAAAAGATAATAATGCATCTAAGTTATTAGATTTAACGCATAATAATTTATTTAAATAATTTATTTAAATAATTTATTTAGTTAATGTATTTATAGTTATATTTATAGTTATAGTTATAGTTATATTAAAGTAACTAATAAAGAAAGGAGTATCACAATGTCGGCTATGACGTTACACGAAACCTATTATAAAGACTTATACCTTTGGGGTACAGAGCAGATAAAACTGTTAAAAGAAAAGCGTTTTGACGAACTGGATATTGAGCATTTAATTGAGGAAATGGAAGATATGGGGCGTAGTCAGCAACACGCTATTTATAGCCATCAAGTTAATTTAATAATGCAT
>JBEDNN010000029.1:0-8410 GCA_041170585.1 Pseudomonadota bacterium
TTTACTGACATCTTTCGGTACACTTAAAGCAGCAATGCCGCCATAAATAACATAATGTTTAAATTCGGGGCAGTCGCGTTTAAACCGTGCAATTTGGGCATGGACTTGCTCAAGGTCATTCATATGGGCTTTATATTTAACCTCTACAATACCCACACTCGCACCATTGACCATCACAATGTCATATTCACTTTGTTTGCCTTTGCGTCCAACAACTAATTGCGGCGTAATTCGGTCAAACTTAATATGGCCTAAAAATGGTTTACTCACCAAACTATTAAAAAAGAATTCTTCAGCGACTGATCCTTGATTACTAGAAATTCCACCGCACAAAGCAGTCAATTTATCTAATTTAGCATCAGTTTTAGCCATCTGTGCATCGGTTTTGGATTGTGCTGCTTGTAATTTTTCAAAACCTGCATCGGTTTTGGCTTGTGCTATTGCAAGGCTAGCTACTAAATCTTTTAATTCTTGGTCAGTCATAGTCGTTTTATAAGTAGGTGTGAATCGTTATATAGTGTATCTGTGTTGTGTAAATTAGTTTATATGATTAAATTGAATCAGTATTTTTGATTATAAAGTTATAATAATTGAAAATAATTGAAAATAATTGTAATTAAAGATTTAAAAAACTCATAAAATTTATTATTACAACATATTAGAGTAAGTTTACTGTCTTTACTACCCGTTGATGCTACCTGTTAATACTATTACTATTATTATGTATGTCTACACCACAATCCCCACAGTTATTAAAAAAATCCATACCAACCATCAAAATACGGGTATGGGATTTGCCTTTACGGCTATTTCATTGGAGTTTACTAATAGCAGTAGCCGGCTTATTTATTACTGCTGAATTAGATGAATTTTCATGGGGCGATAATGCTTTACAAATTCATTTTTACTTAGGTTACACCGTTTTAATATTATTATTGTTTAGAATGGTTTGGGGATTAGTGGGCAGTCGATATGCTCGATTTAATAGCTTTCGTATTAATCCTATAGGGGCATGGCAAACATTAAAAGGCAAACCTTACTCACCATTAGGCCATAACCCGCTAGGGGCGTTATCAGTATATGCTTTACTTACAAGCCTAAGCGTACAAGTCGTAACAGGTTTATTGAGTAATGATAGCTTAGACACTTATGCCCCACTGGCATTAAAAATTAGCCAAGATACCTCTGATTTAATGACGCAATACCATAAAATCAATCAAAAAATATTAATAGCTTTAATAGCTACACACCTGTTAGCCATTGCGGTTTATCATTTTAAATACCGTAAGCCATTGACTCGTACTATGATTACAGGTGATATATGCACTGATGTATGCTTGAAACCAGCGGCGGCTTTAGACAATGCAAGGCTTCGTTGGAAAGCACTTGTTATATTGGTTATTTGTATAGCCGTAGTCGTATCAATAATCAAAAATATAGCGATTTAAAACAACTTCCTAATACTTTAGGATAATTTAAAATAATTTAAAATGATTTAAAATTAATAACCAAAAATCAAAATATGCCTTAATTTAAACCAATTGCATACTCTATTAACGCTTGTACTGTCTTGTTACCACGAAATTCATTAATACCCAAACGGTATGCAATACGCACATGTTGCGGCAATGTTTCTGATTGTCCAAACCAAATGGCATCTATAACAAGCCCTTTAATCTCTAGCTTAAGCTTTAAATGTGCCTGATTTAAAATACGTTGCTCTAATACAAACGCTTTACTTTCAAAAATCGGTGGCTCAAACCCTTGCCCCCACACCCCAGCTTCTAAAGCGGTTATTTGTGGTACGGTCATATCCAAAGCAGTCGGTGCGATGTCCGTTAATAATATTCTAGCCAGTGTTTCTGGGCTTAATAAATCAGTACATACACGGCTAAATTCTGCTTGAAAAATTAAGCAGTCTTGTGCAGCAATAGTTAAACCTGCCGCCATAGAATGACCACCAAATTTATGAATTAATCCTGGACATTGTTTAGTGACTCGATCTAAAGCATCACGCAAATGAAAACCCGGAATACTGCGTCCAGAACCACGCAATAGTACACCTGTTTCATCAGCGGGTGCAAAAGCAATAGTCGGCCGCCAATAAGTTTCCTTTACTCGACTAGCGACTAAACCGACTACACCTTGATGCCAACTGGTATCGTATAACACTAAGCCAGAATCAACGGCTTTATTACGTAATTGACTTAAAGCCGTTTCTGCTTGCAGTTGTGCCGAAGCTTGCATTTCAGTTTCTAACTCACGCCTTGCCAAATTCATCGCCTGTAACTGTTCAGCTAACTCAGCAGCTTGTATCGGGTCTTCGGTAATTAAGCACAAAATCCCAATACTCATATCGTCTAAGCGTCCTGCCGCATTAATACGTGGACCAATTGCAAAACCAATATCACTGGTGGTCGCACGGCAAGCATCTTTCGCGGCTATTTGAAACAAAGCAGCAATTCCAGGCCGTAAAGTACCATTCATTGCATTTTTACGAATACGCTCTAGCCCCGCAGCCACTAATATACGGTTATTTTCATCTAACTTTACGACATCTGCGACAGTACCAATCGCAACTAAATCTAATAAAGTATCTAGTCTAGGTTGATTCTCTACAGTAAATACACCTCTTGAACGCAACTCTGTCCGCGCTAATAATAACGCGTAAAACATCACACCTACCCCTGCGATGTCTTTGCTCATAAATGAACAACCAGGTTGGTTAGGATTTAAAATCGCCACGGCTTTGGGTAAAGAACCATCGTCTAATTTGGTCGCTGATAAATGGTGGTCTGTAATCAAGACTTTAATGCCTATTGCATTGGCAGCATCAACGCCTTCTACACTGGATATTCCATTATCTACGGTGATAATCCAATCGGGCTTACCTAGCCTTGGGTGTATGGCTACTTGCTCAACGACTTCTGGGGTTAAGCCATAGCCATTTTTAAAACGATTAGGCACTAAAAAATCAACGCGTGTTGCCCCTAACAAGCGTAAACCTAATAATGCGACTGCACACGCAGTAGCCCCATCACAATCATAATCAGCCACAACACAGAGACTATCTTGCTGCATAATTGCATCAGCTAAACACACCGCCATTGTTTTAGCATGTTTAAAAGTATCTGGCGATAACAGCTGGTTCAATTTAGGATGAACTTGGTTAATATGCGTAATGCCTCTGGCTGCATATAAATGAGCCAATAAAGAAGAACACCCTTGTGTTTGCAAGGTTTGCACTACAACAGGGTCATAAATACGGGGGGCAAGCTGAATCATATTGCGATTAAAACAAATAAATCAATCATTGCTGTTCATACGTTGGTAATTGGGTGCTTCTTGCGTCATAATCACATCGTGTACGTGTGATTCACGCATACCACTACTGGTCATTAAAGTAAATTCTGCGGTACGGCGTAAAGTCGCTAAATCAAGACTACCACAATAGCCTAAAGCTGAACGTAAACCACCTGCCATTTGATGCAGTACTTGCGTTGCACTGCCTTTATAGGGAACACGCCCCTCTATGCCTTCAGGTACTAATTTATCCGTATTTGTATTGGCTTTTTGAAAATAACGATCGGCACTGCCTTGTTTCATGGCTCCAATTGAACCCATACCTCGGTAAGATTTATAAGCACGGCCTGCGTACAATTGTACTTCGCCAGGTGCTTCATCAGTACCTGCCAATAAACTACCTAACATAACGGCATGAGCCCCCGCAGCCAAGGCTTTCGCCACATCACCGCTATAACGAATACCCCCATCAGCAATCACTGTTACAGGTTTTTGTTGTAAAGCCTGTGCCACTTCATAAACCGCTGATAATTGTGGTACACCTACACCTGACACAATACGTGTCGTACAAATACTACCAGGCCCAATACCCACTTTAACAATGTCTGCTCCCGCATCAGCTAAAGCCAATGCAGCAGCGGCAGTTGCGATATTTCCGCCACAAATTAATACTTCAGGGAACTGCGTTTTAATATACCGCACCATATTTAAGACGCCTTCACTATGGCCGTGGGCAGTATCAACGACTAAAATATCTACGCCTGCTTGGACTAATAATTGTGCACGGTGTTTTTCAGCATCGCTTGTACCTACCGCAGCAGCGACTTGTAAACGCCCTTGGGTATCTCGTGTTGCCAAAGGAAAATACCGTACTTGTTGTAAATCTTTCACTGTTACCAAACCTGCTAGCTTTCCTGCATCGCTTAATAATACGATACGCTCTAATTTGTGTTGGTGCATTAAAGCTTGTGCTTGCTCTAAAGATGAACCTTCAGGCAAAGTCACCAACTTATCGCGAGTAGTCATTACGTCAATTATTTTTGCGTCCATACGGGTTTCAAAACGCAAATCACGGCTAGTAACCAAACCCACTAATTCACCTGCATTTAATACAGGAAAACCGCTAAATCCATGGGCTTCCGTTAAAGCTTTTACATCAGCGACTGTCATGTTCGGTGATACAGTCAGCGGATTACGCAATACACCCGCTTCAAATCGTTTAACACGCAGTACTTCGGCTGCTTGTTCTTCAGCCGATAAATTTTTATGCACCACTCCTAAACCACCCGCATGAGCCAAAGCAATTGCCATACGGGCTTCAGTGACTGTATCCATTGCGGCGGCAATAATGGGTAAACGCAAAATTAAACGTGGATGTAGTTGTGTTGTAATATCAGTAGCACTGGGTAATATGTTACTGTACCGTGGTGATAATAAAACATCATCAAAAGTATAACGTTGTACAACAGGAAGTGAAATATGGGGTGTATTCATAATGTTTTTTAATTAAATAATTATAGGTATATATAATGATAGTATTATTTTATTGTCTGATTATTTTACTGTGTTGAATTTATTTTGAAAAATTTTGAAAAATATATTTATTAAGGGTATTGCTACTTAAAAATAATTATTGTGTTTTTTATCTTACGCAAGCTTTATTTTGCTAAGAAAATTTTAGAAATATATACTTTAACCATATTAAAGTAGCAATGCCTTATTAAGCATTAATAAAACACCCTAATTCTAAGCAAATTTTTTTTAAAAATATATATGACCTTCCACTGCCAATCGTTGATAAAAAGTAAATGTTTTTAGAACTGACTTAATTGCGATTACAGGCTTATAAATAAGGTATTTTATACGGAGTAAGTAAATGGCTTAGAAATTAGTTTTGTTTAATTTTATTTAAAGCAATTAAAGTAAATATTGAGAAGTGCAATATCTAGTAATTGCATTTATTAATTTATAATCTATAAGTATATTAATAGTCTTTCACTTTAACTAAACCAATGATATGACAACACCGATTCAAAAAATTCTATTTGGCAGCCCTGGTACAGGAAAAAGCCATAAAATTGATGCTGATATTATTCCTAATAAACTTAAAATAGATATAAATAAAACACCAGAAAATATTATCAAAACTGTATTTCATCCCGAATACACTTATGGTGATTTCATTGGCAAATTGATGCCGATTACACGCTCTGGAAAAGTGGAATACAATTTTTATGAAGGTCATTTTTTAAGGGCTTTGGGACAAGCCTATAAAAATATACTTGAAAATACAGCTACACCTGAACACGTTGTTTTAGTGATTGATGAAATTAATCGTGGTAACTCATCGGCTATTTTCGGCAGTATTTTTCAATTACTGGACAGGAATGAACAAGGTTGGTCTGATTATCATATTAACGTTTCGGATATGGAATTTGATAAATTAGTTGATATTGTTTTTCCAAATATTGAAAATGATGTAAAAGAATTAAAAGGAAAGGAAACAATAGGACTTAATGAAGTTCAAAAAAAACATAAAGCTTTAGAGAAACAATTGAATGATAGTATTCTTGGTTTTTTACTAAGAAAAAGAATAAAAATACCAAATAACTTATCTATTCTTGCCACAATGAATACCTCGGATAGTTCTATTTATTATATGGATAGTGCTTTTAAGCGTCGTTGGGAGTGGGAATTTATTGATATAAATTCTGAATCTGTTTGTGAAACAGGCATTGCGTTTAAAAATAGAAATGAATGGAAAGCATTTTTGTCAAAATTAAACGAATTTATTAAAGGAAATCATAAATATATTCGTGGTATTGAAGACAAACAGGTAGGTCTTTATTTTATTAAAGAAGATGAAATAAAATATGCGACTATTCAAAATAAATTAATGTTCTTTTTATGGGATAGTGTTTTTAATCGCGATAAAAAACCACTAATTGAATTACTTTTTGGTGAAAGTACAAAACATCATGATAAATTAATTACATTTGGTGATTTTGCCAAACAAATTAAACCATTCATTGAAAAAATAAATAAGCGTTAATCATGTTTAATTTTAAAGACTTAAAATTAGACAAACGAGCAGATACAGACAATACAAGCTCATTTGTCGGTATTCGTCGCACTGAACATAATACGCTTGAGTTTCGTTTGCCTAAAGGGTTTGAAAATTTTCCTGAAAATGATTTCAATGCAACAAAACAACTATTTTTTAAAATGTATCGGACTTTTAAAAAGTTTGAAAATGATAAAACACGTTTACCTACTGATGAAAAACCAGCAGGTAAAGATAATATTGAAACAATGGGCAATGCGTATCGCTTTAAAGATAAAGAAGATAACGAAGTTTTACTATATAGCAAAATTTCGGTGATTGAAAATTTATTAGAAGCCTATCGTGATTTAGCTTTAGATGTCATTGAGCGCAGATATGGTTTAGATGAAAAAATTGATTACGCAAAAATAAACCAGTATTTGCATAAAGCCGTTTATTTACCAAATGATGTGATTTATTTAGATGAAATGGAATTGCCTCGCCATGTTTTGCGTTATGAGTCCACAACAATTATCGATTTGTTCTGTTTTATTTTGATGGAATTAGAAGCAGAGTTAGAACAAGAATCAGATGAACGTGTTAAAGAATTATCTTATCGTTTCAAAGAGCAGCATTTAAGCTATGAGCAATCGCTTTTTAATGAAGAAACATTTGAAGCAACCATTAGCATTTTAAAAGACGTTTTGGAAGATATTGATAAAATAACTGCCTATAAAGATGATGATTATTGGCGGCTTTATGAAGCAATTGAAAATTTTCTTTATGGTGAATTAGATATGGAAAATCTGCATGAAGATGGGATTTTTTGGGGCATTAGTAATTTTTATCAAATTTGGGAAGATATGTGTAACACCTACGCATTTACTTTTTTTGATGATGTTATTTATGCAGATACCAATATTGTATTGAATGATAAACCTGTTGCCAACACCACATTTGGTGGGCATAAATTATTTAAAAAAGATAATTTTGAAAACCCATTTTTTATTGAATTTAGAGATAAAAAACGATGGATGCGTCCTGATTTAATACATCTTATTGGAGGAATTAAGAAAATAAAAAAACCAATGAGTCAACTGTTATCTAAATTAGTTAATAAAGGAACTGTATTTTTATTAGATTGGAAATACATGGATGAAAATTCATTTAAAAAAAATAGTAATAAATTAGACAATGATATTATTAAACAACTCTGTTATGAGTTTTGTTTTAATAAAAGTGAGCAAAATATAACAAAAAATAATGTAATAGAAAGTCAATTTGTTATCCCATGTTTTTTTAATCAAAAAAACGATGCTGGAGAGCTTGTTGAAGATGAACTACTTTATTCACGGCTTACAGACAATAAGATAACAGTTTTTAAAGCTAATTTTAAATTGATACAAAAAACATATTTAAACCATGATTAACAATAATAGAAAAGCACAAAGCCAGTTTGTTACTTATCTTAGTGTTAAAGATAACTCTTCAATTAATGAAAATATTTTATCTACAATTATTAAACCATTTTTTGAAGAATATAAAATAGTAAACTTTAAATCAATTGCTGAAAATTCTGAAATCTCAGATATAGATTTTAAAAACGTTGAGTTTTCTTATTTCTATGATATTATTTTTCATGATATTAGTAAAAATAAAAGTGATGTAATCAATATACCAACTAAATATTGTATTACGATAGATAAAGATAACTGTTCAAAATTTTGTGAAAAAACTAATATTCACTATGATGAAATATTGCTATACAATCAACCAGTTTTTTACTTTATTTACATTGATATAAAAGATATTCTTAAGTTTTTAAGAACCAATAAAGGTAATGTTAAATTATAACTTTTACAATATTTATGTCGGTGTGTTGTATTATTGATTTTACTAATTACTTCTTAAGTATTAAATTTCTTGTATCAGTGCTATTTAAACATTAGTACCTTTTTGAATATTTATTTTAGATATATTTAGCCTAGTACTGTTAGATAGATTATTTAAAGCAAAACCCCCTTACTCGTTTAAGAATAAGGGGGTTTTGTTTTAGAATAAGAG
>JBEDNN010000030.1:0-10334 GCA_041170585.1 Pseudomonadota bacterium
TCTAATACACTCACTATCACAATGCGGACACTTACGAGTAATAATAATCATTATTGCCTACAATTCCTGTTTTAAATAAATAATATAATAAATAATATAATAAATAATATAATAAATAATATATTCAATAAATAATATTCTACTCAATTTACTCATTAATAAATAATAATTAATTTATCTTTAAGTTCTATTTGTACCACTACCTAATATTCAAATAGTATTCAAAATGGCTACCTCTACACAATTACCAATTCGTAAAGCACACTCATACACACCGTTATACTGGATATTAGCCGTTTGTATAGCACCGACTGTTGCAGCATTTATTGCATTTTACGGCATTGATTGGCATGCTAAGGCAAATATCAAAACGACTAATTATGGTGAACTACTGGCTAACCCTACGCCATTACCTATGTTATTAGCGGCTCAACAACAAATAAGCCCTAAAGAATTTATTCCTTTTTCAAATCAAATATTAAATAAAAAATGGATTTATTTAACAGTAGGCAGTGGCGTATGTGATGAGTTTTGTGCCAAACGTTTATTTACAACCCGCCAATTACGTGCAATAGCGGGGCGTGAACGTGACCGAATTGTACGTGTATGGTTAGTCACTGACCAAGCACCGATTGATGTACGTTTATTTGCTGCTCACCCAGATCTTGTCATTGTTCGTTTAAATTCTAAAAATAGTATTATCAATAGCCCCGTTAATAATACAAGTGCTACGCCTTTTTTAAAGCCCGCCTCGGGTACACTGGCCTCACAACACATTTGGGTATTAGACCCGCTGACTCGTCCAATGATGCGGTTTCCTGTCAATTATCAACCTGAACTTATGAAAAAAGATTTAAGCCGTTTGCTATATGCTAGTAAGTCTTGGCAATATTAAAATATTAAAATATTAAATAATAAATAATAAATAATATTTACTACTATTTATAGGTGCATTTATGTCAAAATTATCAGGAAAAACCGCGTTAATTACAGGGTCAACCAGTGGTATTGGGCAAGGAATTGCAGAACAACTGGCCAAAGAAGGTGCTAACATTGTATTAAATGGTTTAGGCGATTTTAATTTAATTGAAATGCAACGCGTCAATTTAGTTGAAAAGTATGGCGTTGAAGTGCGGTATCAACCTGCTAATTTATCTGAAGTGAGCCAAATAGAAACTATGATGGCTAATACTTTAGCGGAATTTGGTACTATAGATATACTGATTAACAATGCGGGCATTCAATTTGTAGCCCCGATTGAAAATTTTCCTGTAGATAAATTTAATGCCATTTTAGCCATTAATATGATAGCGTCATGGCATACAACACGTTTAGCTATCCCTAAAATGAAAGAACAACGCTGGGGACGCATTGTTAATATTGCTTCAGCACATGCTTTAATTGCTTCGCCATTTAAAAGTGCTTATGTGATGGCAAAACATGGCATCGCAGGTTTAACCAAAAGCGTAGCATTAGAAACAGCAGAGTTTGGTATTACTATGAATGCCATTTGTCCTGGTTATGTATGGACTCCTTTGGTGGAACAGCAAATCCCTAGTACAGCCCATATACGGGGTATCACTGAAGAGCAAGTGATTAATGATGTGCTGCTTGCCTCGCAACCTACAAAAAAATTTGTCATGATTGAAGAAGTCGCAGCACTAACTTCGTTTTTAGTCAGTGATTTAGCTAAAAACATTACGGGTTCTATGCAAAGCATAGATGGCGGCTGGACAGCGGGTTAAAATATGGCTTAGCTTAAAAAGCGTTTAACTTACAGTCTTTCATTTTAAAAAATTTTTAAATTATTTATTTAAGTTATTTATTTAAGTTATTTATTTAAAATTTAGTATTACTACTTTTTTGGCATTGCCACTATAAGTATAGTTATTGACATTACTTATTTAAGTAAAATCTTATATTTATACTATAACTATACTTAAGTAGCCGCACCAAAATTAATTAAACCATTTAAACCATTATTTTTTGAGTGAATCACGAATCTCACGCAATAAAACAATCTCTTCTGCGGTGATTTCTACAGGTACTGGTTGAGACTTTTTGAGTTTACTGTAAATACGTACCATTTGAAAAACAATAAACGCTAGAATCAAAAAATTTAAAATAATAGTAATAAAATTACCATAAGCAAATACACTGACACCTGCTTTGACTAAATCGGTATACGATGTGGTAGAGCCTTTAAAATCATTGGGAATGCTTCCGAAAATAATAAACATATTAGAAAAATCAAGGTTACCAATTAGCTTGCCAATTAAAGGCATAATGATGTCTTTAACTAGCGAATCAACAATTTTTCCAAATGCTGCCCCCACAATAACACCTATAGCTAAATCAAATACGCTGCCTTTTAAAGCAAAATCTTTAAAATCTTTCATCATAGTAGTCATAAAAAAACCTTTATTTTAAATTTAAGTAATTGAAATAATTGAAATAATTATCATAATATTTTTTATACCTTTATATTTTTTAAAAACACAAAAATACAAAGCATAAACAAAAAAATAATCTCATTAAATAAGGTAATAAGCAAATTTTATAGATTATCAATTTGTTGCTTAATATAAAAGCTATAAAAGCTATAAAAGTATAAAAACAGATTATAAATTGTATTTTGCTGGCTTAACCTACTAAAAAGTATTTTTCAATCATTATTAAATTTCGTAGCAGTGTTAAAATAGACGGTTCAATACATATTGTCTTAATATAGATAGTAGATAATAGATAATTTAAAAACTTAAAAACTTAAAAGACAATTAAACAATCAATTTATCAATATATTTTTATTCATACACATTCATACTTATGAGCGAATCTTTTAATATCCCTAATGTGATGAGTTCATCACGGCGTAATCTTCTCTTAGCTACAGGTGGTATGGGGGCAGTCGGTGTTGCTTGCCTTGCTGTCCCTTTTGTATCTACTTTTACGCCTTCTGAAAAAGCTAAGGCAGCGGGTGCTTCAGTTGAAGTAGATATTAGTGATTTAAAAATTGGTGAGATGAAAACAGTAGAATGGCGTGGTAAACCTGTTTGGATTTTAAAGCGTAGCCCAGAAATGTTGGCATCATTAAAAACAACACAATCAGATTTGGCAGATCCTGATTCAAAACGCAATCCTAATGAACTAACACCAGAATATGCACGTAACCAGCACCGTTCAATTAAGCCAGAAGTATTGGTTACTGTCGGTATTTGTTCGCATTTAGGCTGTTCACCAACCGCAAAATTACAAGGCGGTGATGCCAATCTACCCGCTGCGGGTGGGTTTATTTGTCCTTGCCACGGTTCAACATTTGATATGGCAGGGCGTGTTTACAAAAACAAACCCGCTCCAGACAATATGGAAATACCTAAACACATGTATTTAACAGACACCAAAATTTTGGTCGGTGAAGATAAAGCTTAATTGTTATTTAATATATTAAACATCAAGAATATTTAAACATTAGGAGCCACTATGGCAGATATGAAAGAAGCCCCTGCGAATGCGAGTGTTGGTGAAAAAGCATTAACTTGGATTGATAACCGTTTCCCTTTAACCAAAACATTAGAAGAACACATTACCAAGTACTACGCACCAAAAAACTTTAATTTTTGGTACTTTTTTGGTTCATTGGCGATGCTAGTCTTAGTGATGCAAATTGTGTCGGGTATTTTTTTAGTGATGCACTATAAACCCAGTGCAGAGCCGTTTGATGGTGTACCAGGGCATGTATCAGCCGCTTATGCTTCAGTAGAATATTACATTATGCGTGAAGTACCTTGGGGTTGGTTAGTTCGTTATATGCACTCAACAGGTGCATCTGCATTTTTTGTAATCGTTTACCTACACATGTTTCGTGGCTTAATCTATGGTAGCTATCGTAAACCACGTGAATTAGTGTGGGTATTTGGCTGTGCAATTTTTTTATCTTTAATGGCAGAAGCATTTATGGGGTATTTATTACCATGGGGGCAGATGTCCTTTTGGGGCGCACAAGTTATTGTGAATTTGTTTGCGGCAGTTCCTTTTATAGGACCAGACTTAGCAGAGATTATTCGTGGTGATTTTAATGTAGGCGATGCCACTTTAAATCGTTTTTTCAGTTTTCATGTAATCGCTGTGCCTTTGATTTTAGTCGGATTGGTTGCAGCTCATATTGTTGCTTTACATGAAGTGGGTTCAAATAACCCTGATGGTGTAGATATTAAGGCTAAAAAAGATGCCAATGGTATTCCTTTAGACGGCATTCCGTTTCACCCTTACTACAGTATTCACGATATCTTTGGTGTAGCAGTGTTTTTATTTATTTTTAGTGCGATTATTTTTTATGCCCCTGAAATGGGTGGATATTTTTTAGAATACAACAATTTTATCCCAGCTAATCCATTACAAACGCCCTCACATATCGCCCCTGTTTGGTACTTCACGCCGTTTTATAGTATGTTGCGTGCGACTACAGGCACATTTGTACAATTATTATTGTCGTGTATGGCTGCTGCCGCCGCAGGTTCTTTGGTACTAGGACGCTTAAATAATAAGGCACAAGAGGCGGCGGTTGCATTATTAGTATTTACCGCTTTAGTAGCCGCTATTATGCTGTATGGTGTGACTAATTGGCTAGCCATTGGCATCATTGTCGCTGCAGTTGTAGCAACTGGGTTGGTTAAAACACCAGTTTCACATACTTTGGCTTTATTAGCAGTTACGGCTGCGGCTACTTTGTTGAATGTTTTTGATGCAAAATTTTGGGGTGTCGTGGTGATGGGTGGTGCAGTTATTATTTTGTTTGCATTGCCTTGGCTTGACCGTAGTCCTGTGAGAAGTATTCGCTATCGCCCTGCTTTTCACGTGTATATGTACGGCGTATTTGTATTGGGATTTTTTGTATTAGGTTATTACGGTGTTCAGCCGCCCAGTGTTATCGGCAATATTTTGTCTATGGCATTTACCTTTTACTATTTTGGTTTCTTTTTACTAATGCCTTTTTGGTCACAACTGGGGACTTTTAAAACAGTGCCTGACCGTGTTACTTTTGAGCCACATTAAATGTTACTATCAATTAGTACTTGTCAAACAAAGTACCGATTAAGCATAATTTAGCTTCAATTTAGTTATCTACCTAGTTTTATTATTTTGCATTACGTTGTTATGAATCAATTAAAATTACTTTTTATTACCGTTGCCCTAATTGTTTCGGGCGTCACTTTCTCTGCGGGTAGTAATAATCCCCCGCTTGATCGAGCCCCAGACTTATCTAATGATAAAGCTGCCTTGCAACATGGTGCAAAGCTATTTGTCAATCATTGTCTAAATTGTCATAGTGCTAGTGGTATGCGTTATAACCGTTTGAAAGATATTGGCTTAACTGATGAGCAAATTAAAAATAATTTGTTGTTTAGTGCCGATAAAGTAGGTGAAACTATGAGCGTGGCTATGCTGCCTAAAGACGCTAAAGACTGGTTTGGAGCCATGCCACCCGACTTAAGCGTGATTGCGCGTGCTAAGTCCAGTAGCCAAGGTACAGGTGCTGATTATATTTATACTTATTTACGTAGTTACTACCGTGATGCCAGTCGCCCTACAGGTTGGAACAATATAGCGTACCCTAATTCAGCAATGCCTCATGTTTTATGGGAATCACAACCTACACGCAGTTTAGAAAAAACGGAAGTTACCCACGATACTAAACAGCCCGCTAATCTTGAAAAAATAGTCACTACCTATGATACTTTAGGGGCTGCCACCGTCAATAAAATAAAGCTATCTACCCATACAGAACATGTGGGTATTACATATAGATATCTTACTGATGATAAAAATATTAAAGCCGAGCAAAAGTTTAATGAAGATGTTGCACATATTACGGCGTTTATGCAGTATATGGCTGATCCAAGCGCCAGTACCCGTAAATCAATGGGTGTTTGGGTGTTGTTATTTTTAGGCGTATTTATTTTATTGGCCTATTTTTTAAATAAAGAATACTGGAAAGACATTAAATAATATTTTTATCAATTAAATCAATTATCAAATAAATCAAATTTACTTAATTTAATTTATTTAATTTATTTAATTTATTTAATTTACTTAATTATTAAGCTTAAAAAAAATTAAAAAGGATAGACCATGATTGTTTTATACTCTTCAGCGACAGATCCATTTTCTCACCGTAGCCGCTTCGTATTATTTGAAAAAGGTATGGATTTTGAAATAAAAGATGTGGATATGTACAATAAACCTGATGAGATCGATCAGATGAATCATTATGGTGAAGTACCTATTTTAGTTGAACGTGACTTAATTTTGTACGAATCTAACATTATCAACGAATATATTGATGAGCGTTTCCCTCATCCGCAACTGATGCCTGTTGATCCCATTAACCGTTCAAAAGTGCGCTTAGGTTTGCTAAATTTTGACCGTGAGTTGTATTTTTATGTAAAAATTTTAGAATCACGCAATGATGTTGATGAAAAAACTAAAGAGCGTGCGCGCCTACATATTCGCGACCAACTGACAATACTTGCACCTATGTTTTTGAAAAATAAGTACTTTATGGGTGAAGAATTTTCTATGCTAGACATTGCAATTGCACCATTATTATGGCGTCTAACGTATTATAAAATTGAATTACCTAAAATGGCTGCACCCTTGGCAAAGTATGCCGAACGTTTATTTGCTCGCCCGGGCTTTATTGAATGTTTAACACCTTCAGAAAAAGTAATGCGTCGCTAGTTAAAGATTAAAGATTAAAGATAAATATTAAAAAATAAGGTATTGCTACTTAAAAACAGTTTTTGTATTTTTTATCTAAAATAAGCCTTATTTTTGCTAAGAAAATATTATAAATATACGACTTAACCATATTAAAGTAGCAATGCCAAAAATAAATATTAATATTAATTTCAATACTGTTGTTAATTTTTTAAATATGTACTATGGATGCAAGCTTTAAACCTTATTTAATTCGCGCTATGTATGAATGGTGTACCGATTATGGGTACGAACCTTATCTAGCGATTGCTGTTGATAGCAGTTGTACTGTGCCTGTAACGCATGTTCAAAAAGGGCAAATTGTATTAGATGTGAGTCCAGAATCTATTAAAGACTTAGACTTGGGCTTAGAATCAATTAGCTTTAAAGCCCGATTTTCTGGTGTTGTTCACCATATTTATGCACCTTTACACCGCGTTATAGCTATGTTTCCTACACATAATCAACAATTAGGCGTTTTTTTTGAACCTACTAATGCACCTGTATCATCAAGTTTAGGTAATATTAAACCTGTAGAAACCAGTATTAGTGATAATACTGATAATAATATAAAAAAATCTACAAAAAATTCTACTTTATCTACAAAAAGTAGAATTGTTCGTGTAAAATAATAAAGTTGATTTTTTAATAAAAGCCGATTTAGCTCAGTTGGTAGAGCAACCGCCTTGTAAGCGGTAGGTCATCAGTTCGAATCCGATAATCGGCACCAATTAAAATCCTACTTAATAAAGCCATTAAGTAGGATTTTTAGCATTTTGGACTTATTTTTAGGTTAGATAACTATCTCGCCCCTTAAACTATTAGGCTGTACATCAATAATACGTACCCGTACCATTTGCCCAACTAATCGTTGATGACCAGAAAAATTAACGATACGCATATTTTCAGTTCTGCCCATTAGTTCGTGTTCGTTTTTTTTACTAAGCCCTTCAACTAAAATAGTTTGTGTGCTACCTAGCATAGCTAAGCTAATCGCTTTAGCGTTTAAAATGATTTGTGCTTGTAGACGCTGTAAGCGTGCTAATTTTATAGCATCTGTTGTGTCATCATTTAAGTCGGCAGCGGGTGTGCCAGGGCGACGGCTGTATACAAAACTAAAAGAAGTGTCAAAATTTAAATCAATAATTAATTTCATCGTTTGTTCAAAATCGGCTTCAGTTTCGCCAGGAAAGCCCACAATAAAATCACTGGATAAACAAATATCGGGTCGTACTGCTCGTACACGCTTAATAATATTTTTATATTCCAAGGCGGTATAGCCCCGTTTCATTGCATTTAATACGTGGTCGCTACCCGCTTGAACAGGTAAATGTAAATAATTAGCCAGTTTAGGTAAACGCCCCATCGTATCAATTAGTTTTTGCGTCATTTCTTTTGGGTGACTGGTTAAAAAACGAATACGTTCAATACCTGGTATTTCATGGACATATTCTAATAAGGTTGCAAAATCAATGATATCACCAGTAGTATCATTGACATTCAGTTTGCCACGATAAGCATTGACATTTTGCCCTAATAAACTAACTTCTTTCACACCTTGGTCAGCAAGGTCCGCTATTTCAGTCAAAATATCTTCTAAAGGGCGATTAATTTCTTCACCCCGAGTGTAAGGGACAACACAAAAACTACAGTACTTACTGCAACCTTCCATAATACTCACATACGCAGTTGGCCCTTCTTTACGGGGAGGAGGTAAATGGTCAAATTTTTCAATTTCTGGAAAACTAATGTCTACTTGTGATTGATTAGTGCTATGACGTGCATCTATCATCTGTGGTAGGCGGTGTAAAGTTTGTGGTCCAAAGACTAAATCTACATAAGGCGCACGTTGAACAATGGCTGCCCCTTCTTGGCTTGCAACACAACCGCCTACACCAATAATTAAATCAGGATTTTTTCGTTTTAATTTTAATGCACGGCCTAAATCTGAAAAAACTTTTTCTTGTGCTTTTTCACGAACGCTACAGGTATTAAACAAAATAACATCGGCGTCATCTTGATGGTCAGTACGTATCATACCTTTAGCTGCATGCAGCACATCAACCATTTTGTCTGAATCATAGACATTCATTTGGCAACCAAAAGTTTTAATATATACTTTTTTCACCGTTTGTACGTTTTGTTTATTGTGTATATTGTCTATATCTTGCGTATCATCAGCTACTGAATGAGTTATTGATGTAAGCCGTGCTGTGTTGATTGTATCAATTGTATTGGTTGTATTGGTTGTGTTTGTCATAATATAGTGTGCTGCTATTAATTGAGTATTCATTGAATATTTATTGAGTATTCATTCGATTTTATTAAATTTTAAGTGACTTAAATAAATGGTCAGCTACATGTGGATTGCTTAAGCGTTCACGCCCAAAGGTACTATTATCACCATGCCCGCAGTAAAACTCAATGTCATCGCCCAATGGAAATAGTTTATGGCGAATGCTATGAATTAAATCAGCATGAACACCGCGCGGAAAGTCAGTGCGGCCAATACTGCCAGCAAAAATGACATCACCTACCCATGCAATGCCTTGCTCTTTAGCAAAAAACACCACATGGCCTGGTGTGTGCCCAGGGCAGTGAATCACCTCTAATACAGTATTGCCTATTTGTACAGTATCACCGCCATTTAACCAACGATTCGGTGAAAAAGTACCCCAGTGCGGCATACCATAATGCTCACTATGGCTAGGCAATTGTTGTATCCAAAAATCGTCAGCAATATGAGGACCTTCAATCGGTACGTTATAAGTATCGGCAATAACGCGTGCTGCTGCACAATGGTCTAAATGACCGTGTGTTAATAATATTTTAGTCAGTGTTGCACCTGACGCGGTAAGCTGTTTTTTTATGTACTCTATGTCGCCGCCAGGGTCTGTCAAGGCAGCTTGATTCGTTTGATCACACACAACTAGCGTACAATTTTGTTGAAAGGCGGTAACAGGTAAAACGGTGATTTTCAGCATAAATTTAAGGCAATATAGGGGTTAAAATCAAATAGACAGGCTAGTCTAATAAGGTGATACATTTTTAAAATACACACATACATACATATTAGATTTTAATAGAGTAACGTTAAAATAATAATATGGCAGTTTACAATTAAAGTATTAGCCTTACTAATTAAGGTTTGGCATTGCTACTTAAAAACATTTATTGTATTTTTTATCTTACATAATCTTTATTTTTGCTAAGAAACCTTTAAAAATATATACTTTAACCATATTAAGGTAGCAATACCGAAAAATTATATATTTTATATTTTTAAGTATTTTTTAATCGCTTAAACCCATCAACTACACTAGTGATTGTATATATTTAATACATTTGATACCCATTTTATTCAATCACACCACACCTATGTCGCTATTTGCTGCCCTAAACACCGCCAAATCTGAAGAAGATGTCAAAGATGCTTATATTAAAGCGTTGGGCTTAAAAACCTATAGCAAAAATTTAATTGACATTCAGACGCAAGAAATTTGGTTTGAAGCCAAAGATGGCTACAAAAATAGCAGCTATCAAATGTTTACGCAACTGTTGCATTATGTGCAGCAAGC
>JBEDNN010000031.1:0-12901 GCA_041170585.1 Pseudomonadota bacterium
TATAAAAAATTTTGGTATTGCTACTTAAAAATAGTTATTGTGTTTTTTATCTTACGCAAGCTTTATTTTGCTAAGAAAATTTTAGAAATATATACTTTAACCATATTAAAGTAGCAATGCCAAAGTTTTAAATTTATATAAACCTTAAACTTATGAATATAAAAAATATACAGCTAAGTACAGTGCTAAAAATAAGTTCAATGGTACTAAAAACATTAAACTTAATCCGCCGAAATCAGCGCACCAGTAAACCGACCGTTCGCCCTACTTGGTCGTTTGCTTGGCAAAGCAGTGCCAATTTGATTGCTTTAGGATTTTGTAGTGGCTTAATGCGTCCTGCACCAGGGACTTGGGGAACTGTATTGGGTTGGATTATATATAGTTATCTTTTAGCTGGATTGAGTAGCGAAACACAAGGCGTAATTATTGGAGTGTCATTTTTGATCGGTATTTGGGCATGTGCAACTGCGGGTAAACAATTAGGCGTTATAGACCACGGAGCATGGGTATGGGACGAAATGGTTGCTATTTGGCTAGTATTATGGCTATTACCCATGTCAGCAACGGGTAAAACTGACTTTATGATGCAGTTTTGGGCAGTGATTTTGTTTCGTTTTTTTGACATTGTTAAGCCAGCACCGATTCGTCAATGGGATATTCAGTTGAAAAATGGCTTTGGCGTGATGTGGGACGATACCGTCGCTGCTTTTTATACTGTGTTCATCATATCGTTATGGATAAGGTTGTTTTAAGTTAAATGGCGTTGTTGTCGTGGTGGTGTTGCCAGCTTATTTACTTTAGCACGTGGAGCAGACTCTATACTTAAACCACGCTTCATAAAGCCTAGCTTACCTTTTGCCCCTGTGGCTGCATAATCCGATAATAAAGCCGTTTCTATTAATTCAAGGCTATATTTTATCTGCGTACTTAGATAAGTATGTAATAAATCAAACAGCCGCTCTAATGCAATTTGATGGGTTTTCCCCGTGGTTGCATATAGCCAATCAGCAAATAACATAAACGCTTCAAAAGCTTCTGCTCCTAATAAAAGAGGCAATGTACGAGTAAATTTCCCTGAATTAGCCACCAAATCCCAATAACGTGCAAAACGGCTCATACGTTGCATACTATTAAAATCAATTGTACTATTTGTTAAAATTTCGTAAGGTGCATCAGGAGAAAATTTTAAATTAAACGGAACAGTATGCCTAATAATCGGTGTCCCACGTAAACGTTTCAAAATGCCAAATTGAATTTCATGTGGGCCTAAATTAACTAGGCGGTTGAAACCATTAGCGAAACTAGCCAGTGTTTCACCCGGTAATCCTGCAATTAAATCAACGTGCATGTGGGCATTGGATTGAGTGTGTAACCAACGTAAATTATCAGCGGCTTTGTCATTGTCTTGTTTGCGACTGACTAATTGTTGCACTTCAGGGTTAAACGTTTGAATGCCAATTTCAAATTGTAAAGCACCCGATGGAAATTGAGCGATAGTTGATTTTAAAGCTTCGGGCAAATGGTCAGGAACGAGTTCAAAATGGGCATAAACAGGGTCATCATCACGCCAGCGGTCTAAAAAGAACTGCATTATTTTTAAACTAATTTTGATATTTAAATTAAATGTTCGATCTACAAATTTAAATTGTCGTGCCCCCCGTTCATACAAAATAGCCATTTCGTTTAAAAATAAATTGGTATCAAATGCCCAAGCTGTTTTATCTAATGCGCTTAAACAAAACTCACATTTAAATGGACAGCCACGACTAGCTTCTACATACAGTGTTCTATTTTTTAAATCTTCGTCGCTATACTCACGGTACGGCAAAATAATGTCAGACAGCGGTGGTTGCTCACCTATATGAATTTTCATAATCGGCTTAGGACCATTTAAAATAGCTTGACATAATTTACGCAGCGTAATATCACCCCAGCCTGTAATAATATAATCAGCCAATTGACAAATACGTTGTTCAGAGTGTTCAAAACTGACTTCTGGCCCCCCAATAATAATCAGTACTTCTGGTGCAACTTGCTTTAGCAAACCAACAATACGCGTTGTATCATCAATATTCCAAATATAAACCCCTAAAGTAATAATTTTGGGGTGATGTGCCAGCAATTGTTCAACAATTTCATTGTGTTTCTGCCCGATGATAAATTCGTCAATAATACTATACTCACGTAGCTCGCCAAGGTTAGCACGCAAGTAGCGTAAGCCTAAACTAGCATGGGTGTAACGCGCATTAAGCGTTGATAAAACGATTTGAGTAAATTTAGACATAACAATATTTTATCGTGGATTAGCTCAGTAACTATTAGAGTAATTATTAAATTACGTATTAAACTATTTTCAAAATATTTATTGAACTACTTATTAAGGTAATTATTAAAGTATTTATTAAAGTATTTATTAAAGTATATTTTTTAAATATTATGTTACTTTTTTCTAAAAAAAGGTTTTAAATAATTTATTTAATTATGAACCTGTAAAAAACGCGTAAAATAAAATATTCAAACGTATTAATAGTACTGCTTTACAAAAATTAATCGGTGTCATACTTTTGATATGCAGTTAAAATTTCAACTGCACATTTAATCAATTACAAGGAATAGTTTAATGGAATCACTATTGTTATCAGTACCTATGGGGCTAATTAATTTCCTAGACCAAGGCTTACTTAACTTATCAGGCTGGGGTCGGTTTGCTGCATTTATGGCAATGACACACTTGACAATTGTCAGCGTAACATTATATTTACACCGCTGCCAAGCACACCGTGCTTTAGAATTACACCCTGCCGTGTCACATGTATTTCGTTTTTGGCTGTGGTTTACAACAGGGCAAAATACTAAAGCTTGGGCGGCTATTCACCGTAAACACCACGCTAAATGCGAAACTGAAGAAGACCCGCACAGCCCACAAACCCGTGGTTTATGGCATGTATTTAGCCGTGGTGCAGAACTGTATCGTGCAGAGTCTAAAAATCAAGAGACTTTAAAAAAATATGGTCATGGTACGCCAGAAGACTGGATTGAACGCAATGTGTACACGCGGCACAGTATTTGCGGTGTTGGCTTGTGTTTAGTGTTTTGTTGGACTATGTTTGGTCTTGGTTGGGGGACTACGATGTGGGCAGGTACTATGGCATGGATTCCTGTGATGGCTGCGGGTATTATTAATGGTATTGGTCATTTTTGGGGTTATCGCAACAACAATAGTACCGATGCAAGTCGGAATATTATGCCTTGGGGATTGCTTATCGGCGGCGAAGAGTTGCATAATAATCACCATACGTATGCGACTAGCCCTAAGTTTTCTAGCCGTCCTTGGGAGTTTGATTTGGGTTGGGCTTATATTCAAATATTAAGTTTTTTTGGTTTGGCAAAAGCCCGTAACTTACCTGAACAAACGGTATTATTGGCTCAAGCAAAGCCGATTGCTGATTATGAAACTTTAGGGGCTTTAGTTACTGCACGCTATACCTTAATGCGTCATTATGCCAAAGTATTAAAAGATGCGGTTAAGCATGAACGCGAGGCATTACAACCGATGGGCTTATTTAGCAGTGCTAAAAAACTACTGCACAAAGACCACGGAACTTTGGCACTAGAAGATCAAGCAATGGTTAATAATGTATTGGGTGCTAGCGATAAGTTAGCTCAACTATACGCCATGCGTAACGAATTAACGCTATTATGGGCGCGGTCTAGTCAAACCCGTGAACAGTTATTGATGCAATTACAAAATTGGTGCAAACGTGCTGAAGACAGTGGCATTCAACATTTACAAGATTTATCAGTGCATTTGCGTCGTGTTGCCTTAAAACCATAATTTATAAAGCGTTAAAATCATAAAATGACAATGCTTTATAAAAATTAAATTTATTTATTTTTGAAAACCCATAGTCTTAAGTCTGTGGGTTTTTCTTTTTTTAAGTACGCTTAATTGATTAAATTTAAAAATAATAAAATAATAAAATAATAAAATAATAAGGTAATAAGGTAATAAGGTAATAAGGTAATAAGGTAATAAAATTAATAAAAAATATAAGGTTTAAATATGAAAGATTCAACAGTGGGTATAACGCCAAAAATTGGTATTGTGATGGGAAGTAACAGTGATTGGCCCGTTATGCAACAAGCTGCTGCAATATTGACATACTTTGAGCTTGCTTTTGAAGCTAAGGTACTGTCAGCACACCGTATGCCTGATGAAATGTTTGCTTATGCAGAAGCTGCACGCAGTCAAGGCTTACAAGCTATTATTGCTGGAGCAGGCGGGGCTGCACATTTACCAGGTATGTTGGCTGCTAAAACAACAGTACCCGTCTTAGGTGTGCCAATACCCAGCAAACATTTATCGGGTTTAGATTCTTTATATTCAATCGTACAAATGCCTAAAGGTATTCCTGTTGCTACTTTTGCAATTGGTGAATCAGGTGCAGTCAATGCGGCTTTGTTTGCTATAGCAATGTTGGCTAAAGACGATAATACGTTATTAGCACAATTAAATGCTTATCGTATTGCACAAACAGAGACTGCCCGTTCAATGCGGCTAGAATAAGCTACGCTGTCTACTTTACGTATTTTCTTCAAACTGTCATTTTAAATTATTTATGTTGATTCGTCATTTAGGCATTGTAGATTACACACCAGTTTACCAAGCTATGCAAAATTTTACGCGGACTAGAGTGCCTGAAACTGAAGACGAATTATGGATATGCCAACACCGTGCAGTCTTTACACAAGGTATTGCGGGTAAGGCTGAACATTTAATAATGCCCAGCTCTATTCCTGTTGTGCAAACAGACCGTGGCGGACAAATTACGTTTCACGGCATAGGACAAATTGTGGTATATCTTATGATTAATTTGCACCGTTTGAATATTTTTGTAAAAGAATATGTATACCGTATAGAAGAAGCTATTTTATCCACATTAAGTTTTTACGGTGTTACTGGGCATCGTATACTAAGTGCACCAGGTATTTATGTTTTTTTAGATGATCCTTTTAACCACGCTATTTTAACAAAACGTTCTATAAGCAATCATACAGAAATTGATTTTTCTGGTTTAGGTAAAATTGCTGCACTGGGTATTAAGGTGAGTAAAGGCTGTACTTATCACGGTGTAGCTTTAAATGTTGCAATGGATTTATCGCCCTTTAAGGCAATTAATCCCTGCGGTTATGCAGCATTGACAACCGTAGACATGGCAAGTTTAGGAGTATCTGTAGCAATAGAAGAGGTTATGTATCAATTAACCCAGCGATTATTAGCACGGTTTAAGCCAATTAATGCTTAATAAGACTGTTACCGCTACAATAGACAATTATATTGCGTTTAAGCACGTTATATAAAATTAATTTTTTGATTATTTTTACATTATTTTTGGAGCTACCATGGCAGATTTAAAACGTACCCGTCGCAATACTATTGAGCGACGTTGTTTAGGCAAGGCTTACAAGCGCTTATTTGTGGGTTCAAATAAAACGGTATTCAAAGTGCTAGAAAAAATTAAAAAAAACTAATTTTTAGCCCTTTTATGATAAATTTAAGCCGTTTAACTTAAACTAAAGTTAAGCGGCTTTTTCTAGATTTTTATAAGCAATCAACATTCTTTCGTGTCCCAATTGACCATATATACCCGCATCAAAGCCTTGCTTTATGCGTTGATACCCTGTATCGTGTAGTAAATCACTAATCGCACTTGCTTGCTGCCAACCGTGTTCTAATAATAAACACCCCGTAGCTTTTAGTAATGGCAAGGCTTGTACTGTAATAGTACGGTAATGGCTTAAACCATCTGAATAATCAGTTAAGGCATTAGTGGGTTCATACAGTAAATCACCTTGTTTTAAATGGGTATCATTGATTGCAATGTAAGGTGGGTTGCTAACGATAGCGTCAAAATAATGTGTATATTGATGAACTGGCAACGCGTTACACCAATCACTTAACATTAAATTCACTTTAGAATCGGTATGAATAGCATTGTTATGAGCGGCTATTGCCAAAGCAGATTGACTAATATCACAAGCTATCACGGTACAATCAGGGCGGTGGTATAAAAAACTAATTGCAATGGCCCCACTACCTGTGCCTAAATCTAATACTATTCCTTTTTGTGGTACGTGCATAATTAGCCAATCAACCAGTAACTCTGTTTCTGGGCGTGGAATTAAAACCGCTAAAGATACACTAAAAGACAAACCATAAAACTCACGTTGCCCAATAATATAAGCAACAGGTTCGCCTGCAATACGTCGTATTAACGTTGTAGTTAATAATTTAATTTGCTGAGTGGATAATGGGTCTAAATCATGGGCTAATAACCAACTGCGTGGTACATTCAATGCATACGCCGCTAAAGTTAGTTGTTCTAAACGGGGTAAAGGATACGTTTTAAGTACATCACATAATCTAGTTTCAGATATTTTAGGCATAAATAAGTTTTATTGATAATATTGATAATATTGATTATGGAGTCGCTTAATTATTTATAATATATTTTTACACTGTATTATATTTTTATGCCTATTTTTTCAAAGATATTTTCAAAGACATTACTTTCTTTACCCTCTAACGGATTTAAACCTTTAATTCCGCCCCGCTTACATCGCGGCGGACATCTGCAAACTATTTTAGCGTCTAAATATAGTCAATCGCCTTATACCAAACCTGATTGGAAACGTGAACGTTGGGAATGGGCTGCAGAAAATAATACTGTAGGCAATGATTTTTGTGATGCTGATTGGTTACACCCAGATAATAGTACAGTCAATACACCGATATTGATTTTATTTCATGGCTTAGAAGGCAGTAGCAACAGCCATTATGCGCGTAGCATAGGTGCTTTTTTTAAAAAAAATAACTGGCGTGTTGTTGTGCCACATTTTCGGGGGTGTAGTGGCAAACCTAATCGTTTGTTGCGTGCCTATCATAGCGGTGATACAGCAGAGATTGGGCGTATGCTTCACCGTGTTCATAAGCAATTTCCACAAGCTACTTTATATGCCGCAGGGGTATCTTTGGGAGGCAATGCTTTACTCTGCTATTTATCTGATTTATCTGAACAACGCTTTGGCTCTAAACACCAGTCTAGCAGTCATTTACCCTTAAAAGCAGCCGTAAGTATTTGTGCACCATTGGATTTAGCCCGTTGTGATGAAGCCCTTAGTCAAGGATTTTCTAAACTGTATACCTATTTATTTTTACGTACTTTACATACTAAAGCAAAAGAAAAGCAATTACGTTTTCCTCAAGCGTGTCAATGGGACAAAGTATTATCCAGTAAAACCTTGTTTGAATTTGATGAATTTTTTACCGCACCTGTACACGGCTATCACAATGCAAAGGATTATTACACACGGGCAAGTGCTAAACCTCGCCTTCATAGTATAAAAATACCGACTTTACTGATAAACCCTAAAAATGACCCATTTGTGCCTGCTGATATTTTAGATAATCTAAATATATCGCCTCAAACGGTATTAGAACAGCCCGAACAAGGGGGGCATGTTGGTTTTGCTACTCAAGGTGGTTATTTAGGTATGGGTGAATTAACGTGGCTACCAAGCAGGTTATACGATTGGTTTACCAAACAAACAGCAATATTGCCTGTTGATGATAAGTAAAGTAACAGTAATATGTCGTAATAAGTATGCTTTTATCAATTTAAGCAACGTTAAGTTTAGTACAAATATGCAGTGAAAATACGTACATGTTTGTATTTAAATTTTGGTAATATTAAATTTTAATTTAACCACATAGGCTTACTGTGTAAAATTAGTACTTTTACAATTGGTACTTTTAATTATTATTTTTAATTATTATTTTTTACTAAACTTGCTACTTATAATATAAATATAAGGTAATGTTCAAATAGCACTGATACAAGAAATTCAATAATTAAGAAGTAATTAGTAAAATTACTAAGACAACACACCAACATAAATATTGTAAAAGTTACAATTTAACATTACCAAATATAAATATAAATATGAATACAATTATTACTACGCCTACTTTTATTAAGCAACAAGACTTAATTGACACGATTGCTGCTGCACTGCAATATATTAGTTATTATCACCCAACTGACTATATTACTCATTTAGCACGTGCGTATGAACGCGAGCAAAGCCCCGCAGCAAAAGATGCAATGGCACAAATTTTGACCAACAGTAAAATGAGTGCCATAGGTAAACGGCCTATTTGCCAAGATACCGGTATTGTGAATGTGTTTTTAAAAGTAGGTATGGAAGTACGCTGGGAAGGCTTTACAGGGAGTGTGGACGATGCGATTAATCAAGGCGTACGTCAAGGCTATTTGCACCCTGATAATACCTTGCGTGCCAGTGTAGTGGCAGACCCACAATTTGACCGTAAAAATACCAAAGACAATACACCCGCAGTTATTCATGTAGAGCTAGTACCTGGTAATACAGTGGATATTACCGTTGCAGCTAAAGGCGGGGGCAGTGAAAATAAAACTAAATTTGCAATGCTGAATCCTTCAGATAATTTAGTGGATTGGGTATTAAAAACAGTGCCTTTAATGGGGGCGGGTTGGTGTCCTCCGGGTATGTTAGGCATTGGTATTGGTGGAACTGCTGAAAAAGCGATGTTGATGGCAAAACAAGCTTTAATGGAAGATATTGATATGTATGAATTACAAGCCAAACGTGATACAGGTGTTGCCTTAAATAAAACAGAATTATTGCGTTTAGAATTACATGAAAAAGTAAATGCCTTAGGGATTGGTGCGCAAGGTTTGGGCGGTTTAACAACTGTATTAGACGTTAAAATCAATATGGCACCCACGCACGCAGCCAGCAAACCCGTGGCAATGATTCCAAATTGTGCGGCAACCCGCCATGCACATTTAGTAATGGACGGCAGTGGTCCTGTGTTTTTAGACCCGCCTAGTTTAGACGTATGGCCTAATGTTAATTGGACACCCAATGAGCAAGCCAGTATACGGGTTGATTTAAATACCTTGACTAAAGAACAAGTAGCGACATGGAAGCCAGGGCAAACTTTATTATTAAACGGCAAAATGCTAACTGGGCGTGATGCAGCACACAAGCGAATTGCCGATATGTTGGCAAAAGGCGAGCCATTGCCTGTACAGTTTAAAAATCGCGTGATTTACTATGTCGGGCCTGTAGATCCCGTTAAAGGTGAAGTCGTCGGACCTGCTGGACCGACTACTGCAACCCGTATGGATAGCTTTACTGAAATGATGTTAGGTCAAACGGGTTTAATTGCAATGGTGGGTAAAGCCGAGCGAGGAGCTGTAGCGATTGAAGCGATTAAAAAACATCAAAGTGCTTATTTAATGGCAGTCGGTGGGGCAGCTTATTTAGTAAGCAAAGCGATTAAGGCGGCTAAAGTGGTTGGCTTTGCCGATTTAGGTATGGAAGCGATTTATGAGTTTGATGTAGTAGATATGCCCGTAACCGTTGCAGTAGACAGTGGCGGTACTAGTGCACACATTACAGGCCCTGCGGTTTGGCAAGAAAAAATTGCGAAAGAAAACTTAAATAACCTAAATGGTATTAAAATTATTTCGCAATAAACCATATATGCTTTAAATGACTATGCAATCTTTTGCTTTAGCCGTCAATAACCAGTCGCAAGCCCCAATTGGTGTATTTGATTCGGGTATTGGCGGTTTAAGTATTTTAAAAGCCTTGCAATTCCATTTACCCAAAGAACGCTTTGTATATTATGCAGACAGTAAATATGCGCCTTATGGTGAAAAAACCGATACTTTTATACAAGAGCGGTGTTTAGCCATTGTTGATAAGTTACACTATCAACATTCTATTAAAGCTTTGGTAGTGGCTTGTAATACGGCCACTGCGGTAGCGATTGTTCAATTGCGGCTTAAGTATCCAAGCATGCCAATTATTGGAATTGAACCCGCTTTAAAGCCAGCAGCAATTCATACCCGCACTAATAAAATTATTGTGATGGCAACGCGAGGCACTTTGTCCAGTACGAAATTCCAAGATTTATTACACACCGTACAAACTCACTCGCCTACAGTAAAAATTATATGTCATGCTTGCGATGGTTTAGCTGGCATCATTGAGCAATATTGGTTTGATTTAAACCATTTTAAAATTCATGAAAATATACAACAACATTTGACTGCCGTTAATACAAACGTTAATACTATTAATCATTATGACACTTTAGTATTAGGCTGTACGCATTATCCTTTAGTACTCAATGTTTGGCGTCAGTATGTGCCTGCTTCTTTTTATATTGTGGACAATGGCATTGCCGTAGCCCAACAATTACAACGCCGCCTTGAGGGTTTAAATTTATTGAATGAAAGCGGTATAGCGGTTCAGCCTATTTATTTAAGCAGCGCTTTGACTGATAAAATGAATATAAATAAGATGTTTGCAAATATTTGACATTCAAATTTATAAATTTTAAAGCTTTAAGTTTTTTTAAAATCTTCTTCATCTTGTTCATTTTTTAATCTTAAAAACCCTGATTTTAAGGGTCTATTTAATCTAAATCACCGCAAAAACCCCAACTCAAACACTTGTGGGCGTAATTTTTCGGTGAGTGTTTTATACGCGTCTTCAAACGGTTTAAAGTTGGTTGGCACATAGTCGCCGCTATTATTTCTGGCTTGCAGGGCTTTACGAATTTGATACCAGCCCACATCAGGGCGATTCAGTTTGAGTTCATCACGCACACCACGCACATCGGTGTGCATAAAATAGGTTTGCCATAGTTTTAAGCCTTCAGCCATGACGGTTTGTGCTTCAATACTTAAACGTTTATCTTGTAAATACTGCACCATAAAATCACTTTCAAAACGGTCATTCGCCCCGACTTCGTTTTCGGTAAACGGAATAAAGTGATTGACGATACTCCACCTTTTACCATTCCATTCAAGCTTGTCGGCACTGGCGGTTAAATTGCTGCCGTTAAACAACATCCATAGTAAACAATCGTGTTTAAATGCGTCGCTTAAAGGCTGTGTGGGTTGTAAAAACTGGTCTCTATCGTTGAGCCAAGTATGTTTTATTATTCTACGAACAGTAAATACAACGGCTGCGTTAGATAAATTCTCAGCATTTATTGACATTCCTCCCACGCTACCATAGATTGAAGACATTATAAAAGTAGAATCACCAGCATTTTGTAAGTCATTTCCTTTACAAACCATAAATGCAAGAAAGTTTTCGCATCCAGAAGTTCGTAAAACTTTACCAGTATATGGCGTTATAGCATTTTTTAAAGGGATAATTGATTGCCCATTACTTTCAGGACGCGTTATCCAATCGTTTAAAAAAACACTATTTGGTAAATTATAAAATTGCTTTTCACCAATGGGTTTGGCGTTTTTATCTAGCACATCAACGGTAATTTCTGTAAAACAATACTTATTTTTAACCACCCCTGACCCCTCCAAAGGAGGGGAATTTTGAACACTATTATTAGTATTATTAGTTTTCCACACCAAAAAACCAATCGGGAAGTTGCCTGATAAACCATCAAAGGCTTTGCTATGCACGACAAACCCATCTAAAAATTTGGCGTTCCAGCTATCTCTAAATTTTTCAAAGTTGGGTGCATTTACATATTTCAGCTTACTAAATATGGCAATCGTAGCAGTTGGAATTTCATTTGCTATTCTAATTAAAAATTGAGTAAATAATTCCCTACTGCCCATACCATCTTTCTTAAAAAAGTGTGTTGCAACTTTTGTCGATTTAGAAACTTCTTGTTTATGTGAATATTTTGCTGTAATTCCTGTAGTAGCCTCCGCATACGGCGGGTTAATCAAAATCAAAATCTTTTTACCGTCTTTAATCGCTTGTTGCAAAGCGGCTGGCACTTTGCCCGTCAGGCTGTAATCAATTTGCCCATCATCGGTAATATCATCATTCAAATAATCGTACTGAAACCGAGTCGCTGCTGTACAGGTTTTAGTCGCTTTCATCACGTCAATATCGGCGGTGTCTAAAGTAGACATAAACACGTTGCGCGGGTTGCTGTGCTTGACTTCAAGGTTGCCCACACCGCAACACATGTCCCACACAATGTAGTCTTTTTGCCACTGCTTGCCCAAGGTGGCTTCCAGCTTTTCATACGCTTTATCAACGACATGCAGCGGCGTGTAATACGCCCCTTTAAAACTGCGTTCATCAATTGGAATCAAACTGTCACGCCGTTCTAACAAATAATTGCGGTATTCTTGCTTAGGCGGACGGTCATAAATCGCCCAAAACTGGCGATAACCTTCGTGGCTACTTAATTCGTACACTTTATTGCCAAGAATAAATACAGGCTTATTGTTTTTATGCAGCAACTCGGCAGGCAGGTTTTGATGGGTGCTCACTGTGCCGTCACTCATAATATCTGCAAAAAACAACAAGGCATATTCTTCGGTGGCAACGCCTTGAATTTCCTGCCCAATCATCGCAATCCATTTATCAAACACTTGTTTTAAATTGTTTGGCGTAATCGCAGTACGAATAATATCGCCCGTTTTAATGGCATTTTTAATCGTTTGTATGAACTCATCTTCGTGCGTTTCGATTCTAAAACTGATTAAATACGTCCCAATATAAGCACTGACCACGTCCAACGCTTCTTGCGTATAACCGCTGGCGTTTTTGCCCCATTTAATCGGCTGCTTTTTATTGCTAATCAGAGGCAAAGCATCAGCGGTTTTCATAATCGCCGCTTTTTTGGTGTCTATCACACATAAAAACGGCGGCACGTCTTCGCCTTTATCAAATGCTTGCTGCACATAATGCAACAGTTGCGTAAACATTTGATAGCTGCTATTTTTGTAGCCATCTTTGGCTTCAAACCAAATTTCTTGCGTCTGAATGTCAATTAAATTTTTGCTATAGGTTT
>JBEDNN010000032.1:0-15103 GCA_041170585.1 Pseudomonadota bacterium
ATGGCAGATTTTTATGTCAATACTTTATACTGAATGATTATATTTAATAATAAACAGTAATCAATTTACTCATTAATAACTAATAATTAATTTATCTTTAAGTTGTATTTGTACCACTACCATTTTTTAATCTATATTATTAATAACCGTGTAAAGTGTTATCAGGAAACTGAACTGCTTTTACCGCTTGCACATAAGCACTGATAGCAGCTTGTACGCTTAATTGACCTTCTAAAAAATTTTTCACAAAACGTGGTACTTTACCCGTTGTCATACCTAGCATATCATGTAATACTAACACCTGTCCTGATGTTTCGTTGCCTGCACCAATGCCGATAGTGGCCATTTTCTGACAAATATCGGTAACCATTTCACTGGCTGTTGATGGTATCAACTCCAAAACACACAACGATGCACCTACCGCTTCTAAAGCCAGCGCATTTCTTTGTAGTTGTTGAACACTTTCATCATCTTTGGCTTGAATGCGATAACCGCCTAAAGCGTAGATACTTTGCGGTGTTAAGCCTAAATGACCACAGACAGGAATATCACGTGTGGTTAAATATTCAACAACAGGAATAGTCCACCCTCCGCCTTCCAGCTTAACCATGTGAGCACCCGCTTGCATTAAAGCACAGGCATTGCGATAGGCTTGCTCTACACTTTCATGATAGCTGCCATAAGGTAAATCAGCCACAATCCAAGCTGTACTTGCACCTGCTGCCACGCACCGTGTATGGTATAGCATATCAGTCATAGTTACGGGGACTGTGGAAGATAGCCCTTGTAACACCATACCCAAACTATCGCCGACTAATAGGCATTCAACACCTGCATCATCAGCTATTTTTGCCAATGTTGCATCGTATGCCGTTAACATAGTGATTTTTTTACCTTCGCTATGGAGCTGGCGTAAATAGGGTAAATTAATTGGTTTACGCATTATAAAATTTATTCAGAGTGGATAAAGTAAAAAAAGTATATTAAATACAATTTAAAATAAAACTGTAAAACTATATTAATAAACATAGTTATTTATATTTATTATTTTTTATTATTTATTGTTGTTATTAATTAATTGCTTATTATACAAATACAGTATATTGCACGATAATAATGTTTTTAATGTTTTTAATGTTTTTAATGTTTTAGATTTTAACTTTTTAAATTAAAGGTTTATAGTGCCATGCGCTTTCGTTTCCCAATTATTATTATTGATGAAGATTTTCGTACAGACAATACTAGCGGCAGTGGTATTCGTGCTTTAGCTGACGCTTTGACAGCCGAGGGTATGGAAGTCACTGGATTTACTAGCTACGGTGATTTAACCAGCTTTGCACAGCAACAAAGCCGTGCCAGTGCATTTATTTTAAGTATTGATGATGAAGAATTTACACCAGGACCAGATTTAGACCCTGCCGTACTTAATCTACGCAATTTTATTGAAGAAGTGCGTTTTAAAAATGCAGATGTTCCCATTTATATTTATGGTGAAACCCGCACCAGTCGCCATATTCCTAACAGTATTTTACGCGAGTTACACGGGTTTATTCACATGTTTGAAGATACCCCTGAATTTGTAGCCCGTCATATTATTCGTGAAGCAAAAAGCTATTTGGACGGATTAGCTCCGCCATTTTTTCGTGAATTGGTTAAATATGCGCAAGACGGTTCATACAGTTGGCATTGCCCAGGACACAGTGGCGGCGTCGCTTTTTTAAAATCACCGATTGGACAAATGTTTCATCAGTTCTTTGGTGAAAATATGCTACGCGCTGACGTATGCAATGCCGTAGAAGAATTAGGACAATTATTAGACCACACAGGCCCTGTAGCGGCCAGTGAACGAAATGCAGCGAGAATTTTTCACGCTGACCACGCTTATTTTGTAACCAATGGAACGTCCACATCAAATAAAATGGTGTGGCATTCTACAGTTGCCCCTGATGATATTGTGATTGTTGACCGTAATTGTCATAAATCTATTTTACATAGTATCACAATGATGGGGGCTATCCCTGTGTTTTTAACACCCACACGCAACCATTTAGGAATTATTGGCCCTATTCCTGCTGAATCGTTTAAACGTGAAAACATTGAAAAATTAATCGCTGCACATCCCTTTGCCAGTAAAGTAGCCCATAAAAAACCACGTATTTTAACGGTTACACAAAGTACTTATGATGGCATTATCTATAACGTTGAAACCATTAAAAAAGAATTAGATGGCTGGATTGATACTTTGCATTTTGATGAGGCTTGGCTGCCCCACGCGTCATTTCATGATTTTTACAGAAATATGCACGCTATTGGTAAAGACCGTCCGCGTAGCCGTCATTCCTTGGTGTTTTCAACCCAGTCTACCCACAAAATGTTAGCAGGCTTAAGTCAAGCTAGCCAAATTTTGGTACAAGATGCACAAGAGCGTCAGTTAGACCGCCATGTATTTAATGAAGCATATTTAATGCACAGTTCAACTAGCCCACAATATGCCATTATTGCCAGTTGTGATGTGGCTGCTGCGATGATGGAAGCACCTGGTGGTACTGCCTTGGTTGAAGAATCTATTGCTGAAGCCTTGGATTTTCGCCGTGCTATGCGTAAAGTAGATGAAGAATTTGGCCATGACTGGTGGTTTAAAGTATGGGGACCTACTAATTTAGTAGAAGAAGGCATTGGTCAGCAAGCCGATTGGATGCTACACGCACAAGATACTTGGCATGGATTTGGGGCTACTAGTAGTGGCGGCCATGCGGTGTTTGCTGAAGGCTTTAATATGCTAGACCCGATTAAATCAACAATTGTTACGCCGGGTTTAGATGTACAAGGCAAGTTTGCTGAACAAGGTATTCCAGCCAGTATTGTAACTAAGTACCTTTCAGAACACGGCGTTGTAGTTGAAAAAACAGGGCTGTATAGTTTTTTTATTATGTTTACGATTGGAATTACCAAAGGACGCTGGAATACTTTATTGGCTGCTTTACAACAATTTAAAGATGATTATGATAAAAATCAGCCTTTATGGCGTGTTTTGCCTGATTTTTGTAAGCAACAACCTAATTATGAAAAATTAGGCTTACGTGATTTATGCCAGCAAATACATACGGCTTATGCAGCCAACGATGTGGCACGTATTACCACTGAAATGTATTTAAGCCATATGCACCCTGCTATGAAACCTTCAGATGCTTGGGCACGTGTTGCACACCGTGATATTGACCGTGTGGCAATTGATGATCTGGAAGGGCGTATTACCAGCACACTACTAACACCTTATCCACCAGGTATTCCTTTATTAATTCCTGGTGAAGTATTTAACCAAACAATTGTTGAATATTTAAAAATTACTCGTGATTTCAACCGTAAATTTCCTGGTTTTGCCACTGATGTACATGGCTTGATTGTGATTAACGGTGAATGCTTTGTAGATTGTGTGCGTTAATATTGGTATTGACGAAGCTGGGCGTGGTCCTTGGACAGGCAGCGTATTTGCTGCTGCCGTGGTGTTAAACCCAAACTGTCCAATTATCGGCTTAAACGACTCTAAAAAACTATCGACTAAAAAACGCGAGACATTGGCTGTCGTAATTGCTAAAGATGCATTGGCATACGGAATAGGCAGTGCCAGTGCAGTAGAAATAGACAAAATCAATATTTTACAGGCCACTTTTTTAGCTATGCGTCGTGCTTTAGCCTGTTTACCGCTACAATACCGCACCCAATTGTGCCATGCGTGGGTTGATGGTAACCGTGACCCTAATCTAGGTATTCCCACCACTACGCTTATTCAAGGTGATGCGTCTATGCCCAGCATTTCAGCAGCCAGTATTTTAGCAAAAATAGCCCGTGATAATGAGGCTGCATATATGCATTCGCAATACCCTGAATATGGTTTTAATCAACACAAAGGTTATGGTACGGTACTACACCGTAAACAATTGCAACTGTTAGGGCCCACACCTTATCACCGAAAAAGTTTCTCACCTGTAGCACAGTGGTACTTAAATAACCAAAAATAAGCTGATTTTTTAGCACTCAAAAATTTTTACAAAAAAGTTTGCGATAAAATAGCAATGGTTCAACTATTTTTTGAATTGTTCTTTATTATTTATTTCTTATTATCTATTTCTTATTATCTATTTCTTATTATCTATTTTTTGTTTTTTATTTTTTATTTTTTGTTTTTTGTTTTTTGTTTTTTTAAGGAGTCCTAATGGGTATTATTTTTCAATCGTTAGGTCGCACTATCGCGGCAGGGTTTATATTACTGATTATATTAGCGGGTATAACCATTAATTTTGATACTTTTAATATGGCTAGCTGGTCATACTTTGCACTGCGTTGGCTACATGTTTTAACCTCTATTATGTGGATTGGTTTACTGTACTATTTTAATTTTGTACAAATCCCTTCTATGTCAAAAATCCCAGACGAACAAAAACCAGCCATTGGTAAAGTTATCGCACCGACTGCTTTGTTTTGGTTTCGTTGGTCAGCTTTAGCCACTGTTATTTTAGGAATTGGTCTAGCAGGCCATGGAAAAATGCTCATGCCAGCTATGATGTTAGCTAAAGGTTTTCAAGGCATTGGTATCGGTATGTGGCTAGGTTTATTAATGGCTTTTAATGTTTGGTTTATCATTTGGCCTAATCAGAAAAAAGCACTGGGTATTGTTGTTGTTGAAGCTACTGAAAAAGCAAAAGCGGCTCGTATGGCTATGCTTACCAGCCGCTTTAATACAATGGCGTCTATTCCAATGTTGTATTTTATGGTCGCTCAATCACACGGTGGGCTGTAATTAAACGGTTTAGTTATTTTGCCAAGTCCATAAACAAATAGCTGCTGCACTGGCGACATTTAAAGATTCAAAACCGCCGTTCATAGGAATATAAACAGACTGTGTAGCAGCCGTTTGACTAATAATACTCACACCTTGTCCTTCATTGCCAAATACCCAAACCATTGTCTCTTTAATATCAACTTGCAGCAGCGGTAAAGATTGCTTTGTCAAACTGGTAACAAAGACAGGTATACTATATGCTTTGAACCGCTTATATACTGAGCTTAAATCAGTATTTTCATAAATATTAATGGCTAGTTGAGCACCTTGGCCTGCACGCAATGCTTTCAAACTCCATGCACTGGCACACCCTTTAGACAAAATAACTTGTGAAATACCAAAGGCTGCACACAAGCGAATAATTGTTCCGATATTACCAGGGTCTTGTATACAATCCAACACCACAGTTGTGGTAGTATAATCAATATACTCAAAATTAAGCTGAGTATTCATATTCAGTACGGCACATATACTTGGCGTACTATTCATACTACATAAAGAAGTATACAGAGTCTCACTTAAATAAACCCACCTAATAGTATGAATATTACGTGTGTTGTCTAAAATTTTATCACCTATATTATCATTTATATTATCATTTATATATTGTTGTAAATATTTAGCTGAACTTTCACCCGTACAGTTATCAGGTAAAATAAATTCTATAATAGTAAAACGTTGCTGTTTTAATTGTTGTAAAGCCTCTAATACTAAATGTTCACCTTCTAACCAGACTAGTTGAGCTTCTTTACGTAAAGCTGGTTTAGCATGGTAGCGTAACCATTGTTGTACCCAAGGGTTACTACGAGCAGTAATGACATTTTTTTTCATTATTCTTAATGTATTTAATAAGTGTTTATATATTTAATAAATATCTATAAGTTTATAAGTTTATAAGTTTATAAGTTTATGAATTTATAGGTTTATAGGTATTTATATGTTTTTTTATAGCTTAATGCAAAAAATATTTTTTGCCAATAAAATTTAAAGATTCAATCATTATGCTAAGAATTGCTGTGTCCTCTCGTGCTTTATTTAATTTTGAAGCTGAAAATAATGTGTTTGAACAACCTGAATATATCAGTGATACTGAACACTTGGCCTATAAACATTTACAACTGGAAAAAATAAACACCCCCGCTTTACCCGGTGTTGCCTTTCGATTAGTCAAAAAATTATTGTCGCTTAACTTACCACACAGGCAACTGTGTGAAGTAATAATTGTGTCACGTAATGATCCTGTTAGTGGTTTACGGGTATTTCGTAGCGCACAAGCAGCACAATTAAATATTACCCGTGCAGTCTTTACGGGTGGTAATAACCCTTATCCTTATTTAGTACCTTTTAAAGCCACTCTATTTTTATCAGCCAATGCAGACGATGTACGCGGTGCTTTAGTAGCAGGATTTGCAGCAGCACAGGTATATGTCAGTAGCATTAGTGATACTGAACAACATACATCAGAAATTCGTATTGCTTTTGATGGTGATGCTGTATTATTTAGCGATGAGGCTGAAAATATTTATCAAAGTCACGGACTAGCCGCTTTTGAAGCCCATGAATCTGCAAATGCTACCAAGGCACTTCCAGCAGGACCCTTTAAACCATTGCTGGAAGCCTTACAAATTTTACAAGCTATTCCTGACTTACCCATTAAAATCCGCACTGCACTGGTTACCGCACGCAGTGCACCTGCACATGAGAGAGCTATTCGTACTTTAATGGCGTGGAACATCGCAGTTGATGAAGCTATGTTTCTTGGTGGCCTTAATAAAACTGATTTTTTAAAAGTATTTGCTCCAGATTTCTTTTTTGATGACCAAGCCCAGCATTGCCAACTGGCATCACAAGTAACGCCTACAGCTCAAGTATTATCAAGAACACATTTAACATTAAAAACTACTTGATAGTATATTTTCTTGCTACGTATGCTTCTACTAAAGCCTGAAATTCAACGGCAATATTGTTGCCCTTCAAAGTCACATACCGCTCACCATCAATAAAAACGGGGGCAATCGGAACTTCCCCTGTTCCAGGTAAAGAAATACCAATATCAGCATGCTTACTTTCACCAGGACCATTCACAATGCAACCCATCACTGCAACTTGCATTGTTTCTACGCCAGGATACTGTGTTTTCCAAGCCGGCATAGCATGCCGTAAATAGGTTTGGATATCTTGTGCTAATTGCTGGAATACTGTCGAAGTGGTACGCCCACAGCCTGGACAAGCCACTACTTGCGGTGTAAATGCCCGCAAACCCATCGTTTGTAAAATTTCTTGAGCGACAATCACTTCTTGTGTACGGTCGCCATTAGGTTCTGGTGTCAAAGAAATGCGTATCGTATTACCAATACCCTGCTGCAACAACACGGCTAAAGCAGCAGTTGAAGCGACAATCCCTTTACTTCCCATACCTGCTTCAGTTAAACCCAAATGAAGTGCATAATCACTGCGTTTAGCTAAATCTTGATACACTAAAATTAAATCTTGTACACGCGATACTTTACAAGATAAAATAATTTGATGCGAAGCAAGCCCTAAGCGATTAGCAGTTGCAGCTGAATCCAATGCAGAGACAATCAATGATTCACGCATAACCGTTTGCGCGTCCCAAGGGTTAGTACGTTGGCTATTTTCATCCATAAGACGTGCCAGTACTACTTGGTCTAAACTGCCCCAATTAACCCCAATTCTAACCACCTTATCATACTGAACGGCTAATTCAATCATTTGAGCAAAGTTATCTTCACGTTTAGCAACAGAGCCTACGTTACCAGGATTAATACGGTACTTAGACAAAGCTTGTGCGCAAGCGGGTTCTGCTGCTAATAACTTATGCCCGTTATAGTGAAAATCGCCAATTAAGGGAACATTAATCCCCATTTTATCCAATTGGTCACGAATACGTGGTACAGCTTGTGCACTTTCAAGGTTATTTACAGTGATACGAACCAACTCGCTACCTGCTAAAGCTAATTCTTTAATCTGAATAGCCGTCGCAACGTAATCTGCGGTGTCTGTATTGGTCATACTCTGCACAACAATGGGTGCATCTCCGCCTAAACGAACAGTATGTTTTCCCCAGCGAATGTGTGCTTGTTGAGTCATAAAATTATTAATACATTTAAAGGCAGTCATTAATATTTATTTGTCTTATTTGTCTTATTTGTTTATTTTTAAGGGATACTAATTGAAGCAACACCCAATTTAATACTACTAGACAAGTCATAAGCTATACCGTCTACAGTAAGCTTAACATTATCAGCTGCACCAATTATTACTTTTAACGGTGAATGACCTACCACTGTTTGTATAGTACCTGCTTGCTGCTCACCAATGAATAATACCTCTTTATTAAAATTAGATACTTTAATCCAAGAGGTATCAATCAATGAAAACTTTAAGGTACGCATAGCCGAAGTAGTAGGCATTTGTATACCCGTTTTAATATCATTAAAATTTTTAGTTAATTGCTTATTAATAATAGCTATATTGGGCTGTACTGGCTGTATTTTAGAAATTATAATATTTTTTGATATATCTGAATGAGTTATTATATTAGAGGCATCAGTTTCAAGCCTATTTAATATAGGTATATGATTAAGCATTGTTTTAAATTCATGAAACCATAAAGCACGTTCCCAAAACATTAAAAAAACAAACGTTAGCATAATAAATAATGCTGCCATTTTGATATAAAATGATATTGACAATGAGCTATCTTCAAACGAAATAATGGGCAAATTATTACCCCCTAAATTTGATAGCAAGGGGGGAGTATCACCTGATTTATTTAAAGAGTAATCAGTATGAGCATGCGAAATAGAATTTTTAGTTATACTTGGCGACTGACTATACTCAGTTTTATTTTGATACAGTGCTAGTTCAAATTGTGCAATATAAGGTGCAGCATCAACATTTAAATAACGGGTATAGTTGCGTAAAAAACCTCTAGCATAAGCAGCATTAGGTAAACTATTGCAGTCATTGGCTTCTAAAGCACGTATTTGTGCGGGGCTTAGGCGTAAATGCCGCGCAACTAGCTCAATAGTTTCATTTTTATTTTGACGCAATAATTTTAAACTAGGTAATCCAAACGAAGTTAATTTATCATCAATTAGACTGGCCTTTGTATCCTGATGAGTATTATTATTTATAAGAGTAATATCTGATAAATTATTCATCAAAGCGACCTTGAATATATAAAGACCATTCTGGCGATGTAATAAAATCATCTTTTAATAGCTGAACAAGTTGCGCTAAAGCAATAGAATCATTAGATTTTTTAGATACTTTTATACCTAACCAAACAGCATCTGCTGTTGGTTTAGTCCCCGACAATACTTTGCGTATATACGCTGTAGCACGGGCTAAATCACCCATTTTTAAATACAACGATGCCAAATGATAATTTAGTACTGTAGGATTATTGTCTACGGCTTGCGCACGTAAAAAGTATTTTTCAGCTTGAGTGTAATTAGCAGCTTTTGTAGCACAAATACCTGCATTCAACAATGGTTTAGACGGTGTTGCATAAAATGGCGTAGCAGCAGCTTTATCAAAATAGCTAAATGCTTGTGCTGAACGGCTACTCTGACACAAAAACCAACCATAGGTGTTATTTGCATCAGCATCAGCAGGGTTCAAAGCCAAAGCCATTTTAAAACTTGCATCGGCAGGTGTATTTTGATTCGCTTCCATCAATATTAAACCTTTCAAAACATGTGCATCTGAAAAACTAGGATCAGCCGATAGTGCATTGTTTACCTCATCTAACGCAATTTTACTTTGACGCGACTGAAAATAATTAGCCGCTAATTCTAAGCGAATTTTTGCACGGCGACGAATATCAGATTCTTCAGTGTTACCTGGTCTATCAAACCGCCCTGTGTTAAATGCTGCTGTAACGGGTCTATTATCAGACGTATTAACAATACGTCGGTCAGATACTACACTCACACAAGACATTAGCATCGGTATAAATAGTATTTGAATACTATAACGACTAATTAATGAAAGTGAAATTGGGTGAGAACTTTTATTTTTTTTCATAAAGTATTATTTATATATGTATGTATATATGTATGTATTTTTACATTATTTATATTTATATTTATATTTATATTTATTTTTTATATTATATAAATTGTTTTTTAGGTAATGTTCAAATAGCACTGATACAAGAAATTTAATAATTAAGAAGTAATTAATAAAATCAATAAGACAATATACCAACATAAATATTGTAAAAGTTATAATTTAACATTACCGTTTTTTACTATTTTAATTTATTTACTATCTAACCAATAAATAGGTTGGGTATCTTTTTTAAAATCACCCTCTGTTTTTGACAATGTATCACCTGCTTTTCTACTTAATCTATTTTTAACTTCACCCGCTAATTGTCCGCACGCTGCATCAATATCATCACCACGCGTTTTTCGCACAGTTACAGTAACACCCGCCTCGTGTAAAATATTAGCAAAACGTTTAATTTGTCCATCGCTAGAACGCTTTAAACCAGACGATTGATACGGATTAAAAGGTATTAAATTAAATTTACACGGCAATTGTTTAGCAATTTTAATTAAATCTTTGGCGTGTTCATCTCTGTCATTAATATACGCCAGCATAACATATTCAAAAGTAATAAAATCACGCGGTGCAGCAGATAGGTAACGTTCGCAAGCCGCTAACAACTCTTTTAACGGATATTTTTTGTTTAAAGGCACTAATTCATCACGCAACGCATCAGTCGGTGCATGCAAAGATACTGCCAAAGCCGTAGGGCAATCTTGACGCAATCTATCCATCATTGGCACTACACCTGAAGTACTCACCGTTACACGGCGACGCGATAAACCATAAGCATGATCATCTAACATCAACCTTAGTGCGGGTAGCAATTGATCATAATTCAATAAAGGCTCGCCCATACCCATCATCACTACATTGGTGATAATTTTTCCACGGTCTAGTGACACCCCTTTTATTTGCGCCTCACGGCGTAAAGTGTGTTCAGCCATCCATAATTGTGTCACAATTTCAGCAGTGGTTAAATTACGCGAAAACCCTTGTGCACCTGTACTACAAAAACGGCAATTAACCGCACACCCTGCTTGGCTAGAGATACACAAAGTGCCTCTATCAGATTCAGGAATATACACGGTTTCAATGGCATTTTGCTGCCCAACATCTAACAACCATTTTTGCGTACCATCAACACTACGATAATGGTTATTAATTGGCAACGCCATAACCTCGCCTTGCTCTGCCACAATAGCACGCAAACTTTTAGCAAGGTCTGTCATTTTTTCAGGACTTGATTCGCCCCGCTGGTGAATCCAACGCAACAATTGCTGCGCACGAAAGGCTTTTTCACCACGGTTTGCACACCAGTCTAATAAAGCAATGCGGTCTAAACCTAACAAAGCAGTCTTAGCTAAATTATAACTTGACGAATCAAACGGTTCTAGCATAATTGGCTTATACGCTGTAATATGTGGCTGATATTAAATACTTATTTATTTATTTAGTATTTATAAGTATATTTATAAGTATATTTATAGATATATTATTATAGGTATTAATAGTTAGTATTTAATATTTGATACTTACCATTCAGAAAACTACTAAACACAATAACACTTTTAAATATGTGTAGTTGTATTTAGTAATTACTAATGACCATTGATAGCTATTAATGAATAGTAATAAATTTAAAATATCGTTGATATTAATGAATATTAATGATATTTGGTTTAATACTTTTCAGATTAATAGTTAATTAATTAATTTAATTAAAATATTAATCGTAGACATTCATTGCAGGAAAAAAGAAAGCAATTTCATTGGCTGCATTTTCTAATGAATCAGAACCATGAACCGCATTGGCATCAATACTGTCTGCAAAATCAGCACGAATAGTACCTTTTGCCGCGTCTTTTGGATTGGTTGCCCCCATTAAATCACGGTTAATTTGCATGGCATTTTCACCTTGCAAGCACTGAACCATAACAGGACCAGAAATCATGAACTCAACCAAATCTTTAAAAAATGGACGTGCGGCATGGACTGCATAGAACGATTCTGCTTCATTACGCGATAAATGTACCATACGGGCAGCAATTACTTTTAAACCAGCCGTTTCAAAACGAGTATAAATGTGACCGATTACATTTTTTGCAACAGCATCAGGCTTAATAATAGATAAGGTACGTTCAATTGCCATAAAAATCCTAGTGAGTTAAATTAAAAAATAAAAATAAAGATAAAAATAAAGATAAACTAAAAATAATAATTATAAACAAAATAATTAAACATCTAATATTTTACGATGCAATATGGCAATGTGCCAATATTAATCAATATTAATCAATATTAGCTAAGTATATTTTAAATTTAAAATGCTACATTTAAACTTAAGCGTACAGTGCGTGAAGCCTGCGGCACTAAATAAACATGCCCGTAAAGCGTAGGCGACTCTCTAAAAAATTGCTTATTTAAAAGATTATCTATATCCAAAGCCCACGTTGCCTTTTGATTAAAAACAAGCGTTTTATAACTTAAACCCGCATCTAAACGTTTCCAACCCGGTATATTGACTGTAGCGGTGTTACCAATTAAAGCAGCACGACTGCCTTCATACGACACCGCAGCCCGTGCTGTTAAACCATTAATATCAGGAAAACGATAAGCAATATTAGCCCGTATAACTTGCTTAGGCACATTGACAGGGGCTTGACCATTCAATTCAGGACGATTTATTACACCACTTATTTTGGCATGGGTATGTGCAAATGACCCGCCCAAATCCCAAGCACCCATTGTGGTTTGAGTCGCAAACTCAAACCCTTGATGTGTTTGCTTACCATCTAAAACATATAAACTGCCTGTGTCTAGCACAAAAGGCCGACTCGTATTAAATACTGCTGCACTCCACGTGATATTTTTATCCGTTAATTTAAAGCCTAGCTCACTTTGCTGACTGCGTACAGTGGCTAAATATTGCCCACGTGCCGTACCGTAATCTGATTTATTGGGTACTATATTTGACTCTGTGCCTTGACCATGGCTTACATAAGCCATTAAATTAGGTAATACCGCATAACTGATGGCAGCCCAAGGCGTGGTAAAGCTTTCAGTATTATTGACTGATGATTGTTTACGCATCGTATTGGTGTTTAAGCGTGTATGACGCAGCCCTAGCCAAGTTGTCCAGCGTGAACTCAACTCTACTGTATCGCTGATTGATAACTCGGTTGTTTTAGTATCGCGGTTGGTATAAGCATACGTTAAACTGGGGTCGGCAGCCAATATTGTAGGTGTATTAAAATGAGTTGTCCCTACAAAATTATAAGCCCCTGTGTTACCCCGTTCATCATAATGGCTACGTAAAATAGTAGCATTAATTAAATGCTTAATAGTACCTGTTTTAATAGTCCCAGATAAGCCTAACTGCCCTACAGTTATTTTGCGACGCTCATTAAAGCTACTAAAATCATATAAGTCATAATTACCGTTTGGGCAATAGGTATTAAAATAATAATCACCCGATATATCGCTACACCCATACGGAAAAGCCGCACGGTCATCTGATTTTAAGCGTTGTGTCATCAACTGGGCATTCCACCGCCAATTGCCTTGGGCTGCTGTACCGATGGTTTGCTCAAATTTTAATGAACCCGTCGTGCCGTTTAATACAACTGGTAAACTCCATGGCTGATTATTAATATTTTTAATTGAATTGGCTTCAGGCAAACGATTGCCAAATAAACTTAAAGCAGGCACACTGATTTGACTATGGCGTGATGATTCTACTTCAAACGACAATAAACTATCAGGATTAACCCGCCAATCTAAAGCAACCGCTAATAAACTACTTTTACCATTTGTATTGTCTGTCGGTGTATTGAGCTTATCAACCGCTGCATTGATGCGCATACCAAATTCTTTGACATTCAAACCATTTTTACCTGCCCGTCCAAAACGGCGATTAATATCAAATGCTACACCTGCATTATCTGCACTGCCTAACTCTAAAGTAAGCTGCTGACTGTCTTCATTTATGGGACGTTTTACAACATAATTAACTAAACCTGCTGGGCTACTAGTGCCTGACTGAATACCACTTGTGCCTTTTAATATCTCTACACGCTCTTTATTATTTAAAGCAATAGCCGTTTCGGCATTAATCGGTAAACCATCACGGCGGTAGTTAAACTTATTGTCTAAAACAAAGCCACGTATGGTTGCATAATCATAATAGCCCGTTACGTTATAGGCATCGGTAATAGCCGCATCAGTTATATTTAAATCGGCTAATCGTTTTGCACTTAATGACTGTATTTGCTGATGATTAATCGCTTGAATACTCATTGGTATGCTGCTTAATGGCGTATTCAAAAACCCAGATATTTCAACGGCAGGATTATTATTTATGAGTGGATTTATATTTGTTAATGAATTAGAAACAGGCTCATTACTTGATTTATCTGACACATCTGCCTCATTACTCGCTGTTACAGTAACAGTCGGTAGTTCCACTAAAGGTTCAGGCATAGCGGTTTGTGCCAATACAGGCGTTACCAAAGTCAAACAAATTGCGTGGGCAATAGCCGTACGCTTAAATTGCTTATTAAGCATTAAAAAAGTTAAATTATTAGTTAAATTATTAAAAGTCATTATTAATATGAATAGTTTTTATGTGTTTTAAAAAACACAGGGTGGCTTGTATTAAACGGCTTTTGAATCCGTATTAAAAACCAGCTTTCCTGCGCGAGCATTACCTCAATCAGGTTCAAAGGGACTGTCTCAGTCGCAAAAAATAAATATGCAACACCCCTAGCGAATGTTTATTTAAAATAAATATTTAAAAATAAAATAAATAAACACGTTATTTTAACTGCCTTACAATAATTAATTAATAATTAAATAATTAAATAATCAAAAACTATAAATAAAAACTATAAATATCATTAATTTTATTAATTTTAATAAACAACATAAATCAACATAAATACTACGGACACAATAAATGAAATTAATTACACCACCGCTGGTTGTCGGAGACTCTGACGGCTTTACAAACGATATTTTTGAACGCAAATCATTTGGAGACAGTTTATTAGGCTTAATTAAACACTCTGATGACGGGTTAGTTATCTCATTAGATAGCCAATGGGGTGAAGGAAAAACAACTTTTATAAAAATGTGGCAAGGTGCATTAAAAGAAGAAAAAATTGCTAATATATATATTGA
>JBEDNN010000033.1:0-16439 GCA_041170585.1 Pseudomonadota bacterium
AATTAAACTAATAGACCGCACAAATTCACCATTCACGCTGCTCATCAAGCTGTCAAACTGCGTTACCACTAACTTGAAAATTAATGTGAATATCGGAAATGCCAGCGGATCCATTTGAATATATCCTGATTAATTAGTGCGATTAGGGGTTATTTAAAAGTTTCTTAGTAAAAATAAGGCCTATTTTAGATAAAAAATACAATAATTATTTTTAAGTAGTAACACCATAAACTATTCTTTCCAATCGCTCAATATAAATTCAGTGTACTGGCCATTTTGACGCGTAAAACGCATTTTTACTGGAAATCCGTAGCGTTTTGGATCTAGCCAAAGGTGTTGCTCTTCCTCGTAGTCTAATTGATCGTCTAATGGAACACGCTTGAGATACAATAAATTTAAAGACTTTTCACCGATTTTGACTGTTTCTATGCCTTGACTTTGAAAACGCCAAGTCGTTAAGCCTGTGGGCCGATACACTTTAAAATCTTGTGTTGTGCCTGCTACAAACCAACGGGGTTCAAGTTGTTGATTGATGCCCAACTGAATAATGATACTCAATAAATCTTGTCTGGTGTCATCATAAGCAACAAAACCTTCTTGGCTAGAAATAACCGCTCTTTTTATGTAATGGTCTATGGTAGTGGCAACCATACTTTTTTTAGCGGTACTTTCTTCAATTCTAGTGGGGCGTAGATCATAGACAGTTAAATTACCTGTTACCGAATAACGTAAATCTGTTTGAGTATCGGTATTGTTTGACAATGTTTTTAGTTCAGTTTCATAGGTATGAAAAATATCGTAAGGATCTTTACTCTCTGTTTTATCGCTGTTTTCATTGTTCAAAGCATTAATATGCTTTAAATATTTAAACTGAAAAGTAGTGAGTTGTTTTTTTACGCTGTTGCTTGCTTCATCTTGAGTATAAGTATCGTAACGGGCTTGTACATTTTCAGGCAATTGATAGGGTAGTTTATAACTGTTATATGACAAATTATTTGGCGATGGTTGAATGACTGAATGAGTCGGTAAGTTACTGGTTGGATTTTTTTCATCGCTATTTAAAGGTCTATTGGTATTGAGTGCTTGTTTTTGCGGTACTTCAGTTGATTTTTCTTCGGTAGAAGGCAACTCTTTATCAGTGGGCAACAACACATCAGAAACGACATCAGAAACGGTTTCTGTTGGAGTCTCGGCTGTATCTGTTGGTGTTTCAACAGGTTTTGGCGGCAATATTAAAGGCAAACTATTCGTTAAATTGGCTAAAGAAGCATCAGCAGCACTAGTTTTAACCACTGGGGGTAATTTTATATTACGTGGTATAACTAGAGGAGCTGTTTTTATCAGTGTTTTGACTGTTTTGACTGTTTTAGGCGTTTGTACTGGTGGAGAGGGTAGGTTGATTTTTTGTTGGGATATTTTTGGCGATTGTGGCAATAATAATTGTGCTTCTAATATAAAATCTGTACCGACTGATTTACTCAAAGAAGCCGACTGAATACCACGCCAGTTTATTAAACCCGCACCTAATAAATGAAATAAAACAGAAACTATTAATGCAATCGCCAAAGTTTTTTGACTTTTATGAAGTATTAATTTTTTTTGTGGTGATTTGGTAGCAATGAACGGTTGAATAGGCAATTGAGGGGGTTTATTCATATAAAAACTTTTATTAAGTACGTTGAATATATTGAGTACGTTAAATATATTGAGTGTATTGAGTGATTAATATTAATAACAAATAACAAATAACAAATAACGAATAATAATTAATCTAAATTATAAATACATCATTTTATTCAATAGACTTAAAATTTTTTAATTGATAGTATCAATAACCATAATTACAATTAATTGATGCACAAGTAAGCCGCCCGATTTAAAATAGCATAATGAATACTCCACTACCTATATTAAACCCGATACGCCCTGATGTATTAGCCATGCAACACTATGTTGTACAAGCAGCAACAGGCTTAATTAAGCTTGATGCTATGGAAAATCCATATTCGCTACCTAACTTGTTGCAAACTGAATTAGCCCAAATATTAGGGCAGGTCGCATTAAACCGTTATCCCGTCAGCCATAGCGATGTAATAGCTGCTATTCGTAAAGCACAAATTATTCCAGCACAATACGGTGTTATGCTGGGCAATGGTTCAGATGAAATTTTACATTTACTGATTCAAGCGTGTGCAACAGACAACGCTGTGATTATGGCACCCACGCCGGGGTTTGTTATGTATGCGATGAGTGCACAATTAAACCGTTGCCGTTTTGTTGGCGTGCCTTTACGCACTGATTTTGAATTAGACTTGCCTTTGATGTTAGCAAATATTAAAGAACATAACCCAGCCATTTTATTTTTGGCGAATCCAAACAATCCTACAGGCAACGAATGGAGTACTGAATCTATTCAAGCGTGTATTAATGCAATGCAGCTTCATGGTGGTTTAGTCGTTATTGATGAAGCGTATCAACCGTTTTCAAACCATTCATGGCTTTCACGTTTATCTGATTCGCCCAATGTAGTATTAGTGCGTACTTTGTCTAAACTAGGCTTAGCAGGTTTGCGTTTAGGTTTTTTAGTAGCATCACCTGCTTGGATTGAACAGTTTGATAAAGTAAGACCGCCTTACAATATTAATGTACTGACTTTGGCGGCAACGCAGTTTATATTGTCGCACAACGCCATATTAGAAATACAAGCAAAACAAATTATGGCTGAACGTACTCTTTTATTTGATGCTTTAACACATATGGCAAAAAATATGGCAGATGGCATTAATATTCAACCTTATCCGAGTGCTGCTAATTTTATTTTAGTTAAAGTACCTGATGCTAATCAATGGTTTACTACTTTAAAATCACAAGGTATTTTAGTCAAAAATGTGTCTAATTTGAGTCCTTTACTGCACAATTGTTTGCGTTTAACGGTGGGAAACAGTATTGAAAATGCTACTTTAATTACTGCTTTGCGCGTATTGGCAGACACAACGCTGTAGATAAATAATTTTTAATATATGAATATAAATTTATAGATTTATAGATTTATAGATTTATAGATTTAATTTAAAGGAAAATATATGAACCGTATTGCAGATATTAGCCGCCATACCAACGAAACTAAAATTCGCGTTATTATTAATTTAGACGGCACAGGACAATCAGATTTACACAGTGGTGTGCCTTTTTTAGACCACATGCTTGAGCAAATTACACGCCATGGCTTGATTGATTTAACAGTGCAGTGTGAGGGCGATACTCATATTGATGACCACCATACGGTTGAAGATATTGGTATTACATTGGGTCAAGCTATAGCAGCTGCTTTAGGCAATAAACAAGGTATCCGTCGTTATGGCCATGCGTATGTACCGCTAGATGAAGCCTTGTCGCGTGTTGTGATTGATTTTTCTGGCAGACCAGGTTTACACATGGACGTAAAATTTGTCCGGAGTATGGTGGGTAATTTTGACTTAGATTTGGTTTATGAATTTTTTCAAGGCTTTGTTAATCACGCTTTGGCTACCGTACATATTGACAACTTTAAGGGACACAATGCACACCACCAAGTAGAGACCATATTTAAAGCATTTGCACGGGCAATGCGTGCTGCCATAGAATTAGACCCACGAATGCTGGGGGTTATTCCGTCTACAAAAGGCTGCTTGTAGGTTTTTATAAATAAATAGGGTATTGCTACTTAAAAATAGTTATTGTGTTTTTTATCTTACGCAAGCTTTATTTTGCTAAGAAAATTTTAGAAATATATACTTTAACCATATTAAAGTAGCAATGCCATAAATAGTATTAATAGTATTAATAGTATTAATACTACATATACAAAGATACTATTTTTTAAATAGTATTTTTAAGACAGTATTTTTAAGGCGGCACTTTTAAACAGTATTTAAAAATATTGCCTTAAAAACAACAAAAGGTTTTTATGTTTCATATTGTATTGGTTCACCCTGAAATACCGCCAAATACAGGCAATGCAATTAGATTAGCGGCAAATACAGGCTGTACATTGCATTTAATTAAACCGCTGGGCTTTGAATTAAGCGATTATCATTTACGGCGAGCCGGTTTAGACTACCACGAATACTCTGCATTACAAGTACATGAGGGCTGGGCTGATGCCAGTAGTGCTATAAAAATATTAAACCCAACAGGGCAGTGGTATGCCCTCACTACCAAAGGCAGCCGCCCACATACCGATATTGAATTTAAAATAGGCGATATATTGGTATTTGGCAGCGAAACCAAGGGATTGCCTGAAATAGTGCGTAATGAATTTGCTTTAACTAATCGCTTACGCTTGCCGATGCTGCCTACGCAACGTAGTTTAAATTTGAGTAATAGTATTGCAATTACGGTGTATGAAGCATGGCGACAATGTGGTTTTGTGGGTGCGAATTAGGTTATTGATACTTTAATTAACCCTCTAATTAATATCTTAACTAATATCTTAATTAATTGTTATTAATTAAGCACCCTTAATTGACTATCCCTAGTTTTTCAATAACACCTTCTAATACGTCTAAACCTTTAAATGATATAGTGAGTGTGCCTTTACCATTTTTACCCATCTCTAAAGCAACTGCTGCCCCTAAACTATCGCTTAGTTGTTCAACTAAACGTTGAGTATCTTGATTTACAGGGGTTTTAAGTGATAATTGTGTTGTATTTTTTTTTGTGTTTTTTGTTGTATTGTTTATTGTATTGCTGGCGTTTGAGGTGAGGTTATTAGTATTTATATTGACTAACTTTTCGGCATCGCGAACGGATAATTTTTTTTGTACAATTTGATGAGCGAGTTGTATTTGCGTTGCATTGTCTACAGTCAATAAAGCACGGGCATGCCCCATATCTAAGTCGCCTGCCATTAGCATAGTCTGTACAGGCAGACATAAATTTAATAAACGCAATAAATTACTGACTGTAGAGCGGCTACGGCCTACAGCATGGGCGGCTATGTCGTGTGTTAAACCAAATTCACGAACTAAACGGTCTATGCCTTGTGCTTCTTCTAGGGGGTTCAAGTTTTCGCGTTGAATATTTTCAATCAGTGCCATAATAGCGGCATTTTCATTACTGACTTCTTTAACCAATACGGGTACTTCAGTTAAGCCCGCTATTTGACTGGCACGCCAGCGGCGTTCACCCGCAATAATTTCATACTGTATATGGCCTTGACTAGATACATTGAGTGAACGCACCAAAATAGGTTGTATTAAACCATGTGATTTGATTGATTCCGCTAAAATATTCAATGTGGCTTCGTCCATCTGTGTACGCGGTTGGTACGCCCCTGATTGCAATTGACTTACTAACAAAGTCGTTGGTTTACCAACTTGAGTGATTAAATTTGAATGGTCTATCCCTAATAAAGTGTCTAAACCACGGCCTAAACCGCGTGGTTTCTTTTTAGTGTTAGTGTTATGGGCGGTATTAGTCATAGAATTAAGACATTGAATATACTGAATATATTGCATATACTGAATATATTGCAGGTATTGATATTTAATAAATATATTAACGGTTAGCGTCAGTGGTATCTACACGGAATTACAGTCAATTAAATTAATCAGACACAGGTATTAATGTTTCACGTGAAACACGTTGTAATAACTCTTTGGCAAAATTAACGTAAGCTTTAGCACCGCGTGAACTTGGGTCAAAAGTAACGCCAGGTTTACCGTGGCTAGGGGCTTCTGCAAGCCGTACATTGCGTGGAATAACTGTTTGAAATAATTTATCACCAAAGAACTGCTCTAGTTGTGCCGATACTTGCTGGCTTAATGTCATACGTGGGTCATACATCACACGCAGTAAGCCAATAATTGTTAAATCAGTATTTAATTTTGCGGTGACACGTTTAATCGTATTGACTAAATCACTTAATCCTTCTAGTGCAAAATACTCACACTGCATCGGAATAATGACGCCTTTGGCACAAATTAAACCGTTTAGTGTCAATAAAGACAGTGAAGGCGGGCAATCAACCAATACAAAATCATAGTCTTTTTTTACTGACTCTAAAGCACGCTTTAATTTAGTTTCACGCCCTTCTTCACCAACTAAATCAATTTCAGCCCCTGCCAATTCACGGTTAGCGGGCAATACGTGATAACCTGCTTCACTCAATAAAACCGTTTTTTTGATACTACTTTTGCCAATTAATACTTGATATACCGTACTAGTTAAGTTTTGTTTAGCAATACCGCTACCCATTGTTGCGTTGCCTTGAGGATCTAAGTCAATCAATAAAACACGCTGACCTATTTTGGCTAAACCCGCTGCTAAATTAACGGTTGTTGTGGTTTTACCAACGCCACCTTTTTGATTAGCGATACAAAAAACATTCATAAGAATTGACCTTTATGCTACTGAACAACAAATATTTTACGCGTTTTGTTTCACGTGAAACATTTTATATATATTTTTAAGGTATTGCTACTTAAAAATAGTTATTGTGTTTTTTATCTTACGCAAGCTTTATTTTGCTAAGAAAATTTTAGAAATATATACTTTAACCATATTAAAGTAGCAATGCCATTTTTAATACTTAATTGTTGTAATACGCTCCAAAAAAGCCAAGCTTCTTGCTTCGTTTAAGTGCGGAACAGTCATAGTATGAATGGCTTTAATCTGCCAATTATTAGGTAAATTTTCCGCTTCTAACAGTAAACGTGGCCCTTTCATCGCCGCAATACAGCCATTGTCTTGGATACAATGCTCGGTTAATAAGGCAATATCAGCCAATGCAGTCCATGCCCGTGCAGTAATTACACTATAAATTCCTTGCCAATCTTGTATACGTACACCATGTGCTTGTGCATTGTATAGCCGCAAAGTACCTATGGCTTGCTTAATAAATAAAATCTTTTTTTGTACCGCATCTAACATAGTGATTTCAATATTTGGTACACAAATAGCCAATACTATACCCGGCAGCCCTGCCCCTGTACCCACGTCAAGCATTTTACGTTGGCTTAATGGATATAAAGACAACCGCTCTGTAATCGGTTGCACGACTGCCATACAATCAAAGATATGTTTAATAACAATGTCAGACAATGTTTTAAATGCCGATAAATTATAGGCAGCATTCCATTTGTGAAGCAGTAAGGCATATTCTGTTAAAGCATGTATTTGTGTTGAGTCTAAATCTAAGTTTAATTCAGCTGCGGCAGCTGTAATGTGGGTGTTAAGCGTTGAAGCATTCATGATGGAGTTTAAAATAAATTAAAAATGGCAACTATTCATTGTTTCACGTGAAACAATTAAGTGGGTATAACGGTTGATAGAACATGTTTATAACGCTTATAACCCCAAGCATAGTATAAGGAATGGCGTTTTACTACACATTCTAACGCACTGTTTAAGTGCCGTGAAATGGCTTCAGCCTCATTTAATAACGAATTTATCGCTATTTCAGGCAATACAATTCGTTCGCAGTGGACTTGCCAACCATCAACATTAGGAATGGCATAAATAATATACATACGGGCTTGCGTGGCCAAATGTAATTTAGCGGGTAAATTAATAGTGTAAGCATCACGTCCAAACCAAGGCAGCCATAGTCCTTCACCTTGTTTGGGGACTTGGTCAGGTAATATGCCTAACAAGCCATTTGATTTAAGTGTTTTTAAAGCCACCCGCACACCCCCCGTATCAGCCCGTGCCATAGTTAGGTTAGTAATATTGCGTACCGACTCAATAAATTGAGCAACCCATTTTTGTTTAGGACGACGATACATAGCAGTCAGTGGCGTTTGATGAGCAATCCACTTTGCCAACGCTTCAAAGCACCCTAAATGCGGTGTAAGTAATATAGTCGCATGCCTATTGTTAAGCGCTTCATGGACTGCTGCATTGCTTTCAGGTGAAATACTAATCTTTTTAGCCACTGTTTTTGTACAACGAAGCCATACCCATAGCATATCAGCAGCCCCACAAACAATGGCTTGATTGACTGAAAATATTGATAAGTTTAATTGTGCTTGTGTTAAATTACTCGCAATCGTTTTACGGTGTTTAGCTGATAAAACGTAAATTAAAATACCTATTAATTTAGCCAATATTCGCAGATAATTTAAAGGTAAACGCGTAGCTGTATATGTAACTGTATATAAAATAAACAATAATAAATTATTAAATAAATTATTAAAAAAGGTATTAAACAAAGTACTAAAAAATGATGGAGGTATCATAGGTTTATAATGAGTGTTATAGTTTTCGGTGGTTTAGTTAATTATGAACAACTTGCTTGACACCGTAGAAGTGATATTTTGAGCTATTTTTTATTGCTTTAAATAAATTTTCTAAAATAACCAAGCTAAAGCGTTCGCTGTTACTTAAAATTAAGTGCGTTATAAAACACTTATTGTTGCAGCAACGCTGTGTTCTTAACCATGTTTTTAACATACTTAAGGAAACAGCCGTGTCTTCACTGCCTAATGATTATTTTTTTACCTCGGAATCTGTGTCTGAAGGACACCCCGATAAAGTGGCCGATCAAATCTCTGATGCCATTTTAGACGCAGTCTTTAAACAAGATAAATATTCACGCGTTGCCGCTGAAACACTCTGTAATACGGGTTTAGTCGTATTGGCAGGTGAAATTACTACCAATGCCAATGTGGATTATATTCAAGTCGCACGCGACACGATTAAACGGATTGGCTATGACAATACCGATTATGGCATTGACCACCGAGGGTGTGCGGTTATGGTCTGTTATGACAAACAAAGCCATGACATTGCTCAAGGCGTTAATGAAGGGCAGGGGCTTGATTTAGACCAAGGTGCAGGCGACCAAGGACTGATGTTTGGCTATGCGTGCAATGAAACCATTGCACTGATGCCCGCACCGATTTACTATAGCCACCGTTTGATGGAACGACAAGCCTGTTTGCGTAAAGATGGCCGTTTGCCTTGGTTGCGTCCTGATGCAAAAAGTCAAATTACCTTTAAATATGTCAATGGCAAACCTGATTCAATTGATACTGTTGTGCTATCCACGCAACACGCCCCAGATATCGCACACGCCGATTTGTGTGAAGCGGTAATTGAAATGATTATTAAACCTGTTTTGCCTAAAGAGTTAATAAAAAAAGACATTAAATACTTGATTAATCCAACAGGGCGGTTTGTCATTGGAGGCCCGCAAGGCGACTGTGGTTTAACGGGGCGTAAAATTATTGTAGATACTTATGGCGGTGCAGCCCCTCACGGTGGTGGGGCTTTTAGTGGTAAAGACCCAAGCAAAGTAGACCGTAGTGCGGCTTATGCGGCACGCTATGTGGCTAAAAATATTGTAGCCGCCGGCTTGGCTGAAAAATGTCAAATACAAATTAGTTATGCCATTGGTGTCGCAAAACCAACCAGTGTGATGGTGACAACCTTCGGTACAGGCAAAGTCAGTGATGAGCGTTTAAGCCTAATAGTGGCAGAGCATTTTGATTTACGTCCTAAAGGCATTGTGCAAATGTTAGATTTATTGCGGCCGATTTATGAAAAAACAGCGGCTTACGGCCATTTTGGACGTTCAGAGCCTGAATTTACTTGGGAAGCTATTGATAAAGCATTGGCTTTAAAAGCAGCGGTTTAAATTTTTATAAACCCTCACAACAAATTTATAATATTTTCACAATATTTCACAATAGTTTATAGTTTATATTTTTTGTATTATGACTCTTTCAACCTCTAATTCTTCTGCGTCATCGACTGAAACACCATCTGGCTATCGTAATACGCTAAATATGCCTGATACGCCGTTTCCTATGCGGGGTGATTTGCCCAAGCGCGAGCCACAATGGGTCGCCAATTGGCAAAAAAATAAAGTTTATGACGCCATTCGTGCCGCACGTCAAGGAGCAGCTACTTTTATTTTGCATGATGGGCCGCCATATGCCAATGGCGATATTCATATTGGCCATGCAGTCAATAAAATTTTAAAAGATTTTATTATTAAAAGTAAAACTTTAGCGGGTTTTGATGCGCCTTACATACCTGGTTGGGATTGTCATGGTATGCCCATTGAGATTCAAATTGAAAAAAAACACGGCAAGGGTTTACCACCAGAAAAAACTTTGTCTTTAGCTAGAGCGTATGCTGACCAACAAATTGCCCGTCAAAAAACAGACTTTATACGTTTAGGTGTTTTAGGCGATTGGGAGAATCCCTATAAAACTATGAACCCGCAAAATGAAGCTGACGAATTGCGTACTTTGGGTAAAATTCTTGATTTAGGGTATGTATTTCGTGGCTTAAAGCCAGTCAATTGGTGTTTTGATTGTGGCAGTGCTTTGGCTGAAGCCGAAGTTGAATACGCCGATAAAATAGACCCAGCCGTGTATGTTGCTTTTCCGTTGTTTGCAGGTGACACGCATTTATTGGCACAGGCCTTTAATTTAGCAGCTATTCCAATAGATATTGCTGCCGTTATTTGGACGACAACACCGTGGACAATTGTTTCTAATCAGGCCTTAAATATAAACCCTGAAGTCCAATACGCTTTAGTACAAACGATAAAACGGACATTTATAGTAGCTGCTGATTTAGTCGCTGACAATATGAAGCAGTGGGGGACTGATAATACTGATGAAAATTTTACAGTATTAGCCACTTGTCAAGGTATCGCTTTGGCAGGTATTCGCTTTATGCATCCTTTGGCTAATCAGCATGCGGGTTATGAACGTTATTCACCTGTTTATATGGCTGATTATGTCACTGCTGACAGTGGAACAGGCATTGTTCACTGTGCACCTGCTTATGGTATTGAAGATTTTAATAGCTTTAAACAACAAGGACGATTAGACACTGACATTATCGCGCCAGTGATGGGTAATGGTGTTTATGCTAGTAGCGAGCCTTTATTTGCTGGACAATATATTTGGAAAGCGAATCCTGAAATTGTCAAAGCTTTGGAGATGGCAGGTAACTTATTAAAAGTAGTGTCTATCTCACACAGCTATATGCACTGTTGGCGACATAAAACGCCGATTATTTACCGTGCAACACACCAGTGGTTTGCTGGCTTAGACCGTGAAGTCAGTATATCGACTGGCAATACACATTTAAGAAAAATCGCTTTAGATGCTATTGAAGCCACACAATTTTTTCCTGCATGGGGCAAGTCGCGTTTACGTAATATGATTGTAAACCGTCCAGACTGGACGCTTTCACGCCAACGGCAGTGGGGCGTACCTATGGCATTTTTTGTACACAATGAAACAGGTGCTTTACACCCAAGAACGCCTGAACTATTGGAGAAAGTGGCTACATTAATTGAAGTACACGGCATTGAAGCTTGGCACACCCTAGATATTAAAGACTTATTGGGTGATGATGCTAAATATTACAGTAAAAATAGCGACACTTTAGATGTTTGGTTTGACAGTGGCGTAACCCATGCCACAGTATTAAAAGGCGTACGGGCTGATTTGTACTTAGAAGGCAGCGACCAACACCGTGGCTGGTTTCACAGTTCATTATTGACAGGGGCAATGCTACAGGGTTATGCACCTTATAAAGCATTACTCACCCACGGTTTTGTCGTGGATAAAGATGGTAAAAAAATGAGTAAAAGTGTGGGCAATGTAGTTGCACCACAAATGGTCATTGATAAGTTTGGGGCAGATATTTTACGTTTATGGGTAGCCAGTACCGACTATTCAGGTGAACTGTTTATTGGTGATGAAATTTTAAAGCGTGTCGTTGAGACTTACCGCCGTATTCGTAATACTTTAAAATTTTTATTGGCGAATATTAGTGATTTTTTACCTATTAATGCAGTGCCTGTTGAAGATTTATTAGCAATAGACCGTTATGCCTTGGTATTAGCTCATCGCTTTATCGATGAAGTACAAGTGAGTTATGCCGCCTATGAGTTTCACCCAGTTGTCGCACGTATCCAACAGTTTTGTGCTGATGATTTAGGGGCTTTTTATTTAGATATTTTAAAAGACCGTCTGTATACTTGTCCAGCCAATAGCCTTGCACGGCGTAGCGCACAAACGGCTTTGTGGCATATTACCCGTTCTTTATTGACAGCGATTGCCCCGATTTTAAGTTTTACTGCTGAAGAGGCATGGCCTTTAGTTTCAGGCAATGAACGTAACACGAGTATTTTTATTGATACCTTTAATCAACCACCACACATTAATGATATTAAAACATTAAGTACTCAATGGGATTTAATTCGTGGGGTTCGTGCAGAGGTGATACGTGAAATTGAAGTATTACGCAGCGCTGGAAAAGTCGGGGCATCGTTGCAGGCGACAGTTGCAATTGCGGCTTATAGTGAAACATACCATGCTTTGTTGGCGATAAAAGATGAGCTAAAGTTTGTGTTTATCACATCAACAGTAACATTAATAAAAGCAGAATCAATAGCTGATGTACGTATTACAGTGATGCCAAGTGAACTTGCTAAATGTGAGCGGTGTTGGCATTATCACGACAGCGTGGGGAGTATAGAGTCTCACCCTACTTTGTGTGTCCGTTGTCATAGCAATGTAGAAGGCGAAGGGGAACAGCGTTACTTTGCCTAGCGGTATTCCATTATTAATGAATATTAAACATATACACCCCACGTCTAAGCGTGGGGCTTTACTATTGAATGCTTTACTATTTAATGTTAATTTAAATTTAAACTCAACGTAAACTGGCAGCATAATCACTGACCGCTTTAATTTCAGCATCGCTCATTTTTGCTGCAATTGCAGTCATTTGAGTACTGTTTTTACGCAAGCCTTGGCGAAACGCAATCAGTTGTGCCTCGGTGTAATCCCCCCATTGTCCACCCAAACTAGGAAACTGTATTGGCATACCTTTGCCAGTAGCCCCATGACAGCTGGCACAAGCGGCTAAACCTTTATCACGAAGACCACCACGCCAAATTTTTTCACCCAGTAGTTTTAAATCAGGATTTTTACCAGTGGCAGGCTTTAATATTTGCTTACCGTAATAAGCCGATACATTACGAATATCATCGTCACTTAAACCAGCGGCAAATCCAGCCATAATTGCATTGTTACGTTCAGCGGGTTTACCATTTTTAGATTTAAAATTGTGTAATTGTTTGGCTAAATATTCAGGGTGTTGTCCCGCTAACTTTGGAATAGATGGGCCAATTGCATTGCCTTCTGCCCCATGACACGCAACACACATTTGCAAAGCAATGGTTGAACCCTTAACCGTATCGGGTGCTGATGCCAAAGATGGATTAATAAACAGGGCAGTACTGGCGAATGCGTAGGTAATAGATTTGAGTAGCTTGAATTGAGTCATAATGAGTATTAATAAAATATTGTGGTGTATTTTTTTAGATATTATTGATAAATTTAATTTTAGCTTTTTAGCTTTTTAGCTTTTTAGCTTTTTAGCTTTTTTAGTTTTTATATACTACATATTGTAGTTATTGTACTTATTGCTTAAGCAGTAATAATTAGCAATAAAATATAATATTGTAGCCTTGCCTTTATATTAAGCCTTTATATTTATTTTAGTTTTTTAGTTTTTTAGTTTTAAATTTTTAGTTTTAAATTTTTAGTTTACTGATAATCAATTTTATGACCCAAACACTGCCTATTACACCCGTAGCTAAAATTAACCACTCCAAAGCAGTGTTTAAAAGTAAAGCTATATTACCGAATAACCAAGATGCAGTTAATCCTTTGCAGCCCGCAAAATTTTACGACACCATAGCAACAGAAGCACAATTACCTGCCGATGGATTGCCTGAAGTTGCGTTTGTAGGGCGTTCAAATGCGGGTAAAAGCAGTGCTATTAACGCACTAACCGTTCAACATAAGCTGGCTTATGTGAGTAAAATGCCCGGTCGGACACAGCACTTGAATTATTTTTCAATTCCTTATACAGCACGTATGGCACAAGCAGGCATCATAGCCCCTGTTGATGCACCTGCTGTTATTAAACTGCCCGAGGCACACGAACGCAGCGCACCTTATGTGACGACTGCTGAAAAAGCACCTTGTATGGGGTATATAGTTGATTTACCGGGTTATGGCTATGCTCGTGTCGGAAAAAATATGAAAAGCCATTGGTCAGATTTTTTAACGCATTACATTACAAATAGGCAGGTATTGGTGGGTATTGTATGGTTAATGGATTGTCGCCAAGCATTAACAGAGATTGATTTAGAGTTTTTAACTTTGTTAAATGGTCGCCCTTTATTGGTTTTATTAACCAAGACTGATAAGCTTAATCAAAGTGAACGTGCCAAAATAGTCAACACAGTACGCCAACATTTACGCTTAGAAATAGCAAATATGATGCAACTGGCTGTAGACTATGTCCCAGTACCCAACGTATTGGCTTTTAGCAGTTTGACCCGTATAGGGCAGGCACAAGCGGTTGCACAGATTGCTACGTGGTTGAATGTACAAACAACATCTACTATACCGTCTTGCTTATAAATATAAATTAAACATGAACTAAACATGAACTAAATATAAATATAAACTAAATATAAATTAGATATAGATTATTTATAAACTACATAAATTATATAGTTGCCCACATTCGTAACAAATTATGATAATTTTGCGTCAATAAAATAGCCTCTGCTGATTCGCCATATTTTTGACGTAAGCTAGCAATGACACAGTCCAACTCATACAATACGGTTCGGTGTTGTGATTCACGCACCATACTTTGTACCCAACTGACACAAGCATACCGTACACCTTGACTAACAGGCTCAACGCGGTGTAACACATAAGACGGATAGACGATTAAATCGCCTGCAGCTAATTTAATACTTTGACTTGGGTAGCCATTTTCAATGATTAATTCCCCGCCTGTGTAACTCGCTGGATCGCTTAAAAACAATGTAAATGAAATATCAGTACGTAAATGTTGGGCACTCGCCGCGTGTGTACGAATGGCGTTATCAACGTGGTTACCAAACGAATTATGCTGATTTTGATAACGGTTAAACAAGGGCGGGTAAATATGTTTAGGTAGCACGGCAGAGAAAAATTCAGCGTTTTGACTTAAAGCCTGTAATACCGTTTGACGTAATTGTGCCGTTAAAGGGCTATTTTCATCTAATTGATAATTATTTTTAGCCTGTGCTGCCTGTGTACCTGCCGTAACTTTACCACTGTGCCAATCGGCAACACTTAAAGCATTAATTAATTCATAAACCAGTTCATTAGATAAAACTTTGGGAATGTGTAAAGACATAAATATAAACAATTAAATATAAACAATCGTTAAAATCAGGATTTTTAGAATTAAAAGATAAGCAAGATTTTAAAAATCTTTAAAATCTTTAAATTCCGATAATCCTGATTCAGACTGTGCGTTTTAAGGCTTAAAAAATATTTTTAATATTTTTAATGTTTTTGAAAGCAGTTTATTATTTAAAATGTGTAGTCCACAGACACCGTTGCCGAACGACGGTTGCTAGGAATAGCAAATCCACCATTGTCATATAAAGCATCGTAATACAATTTATTGGTCAAGTTTTTAACATTGAGGCGTAAAGTAATTTTTTTACTAAAATCGTATGCTGCCATCATATCAAAACGGGTGTAACGTGGGGCAGTATTAGGCGTAAACACTGTGCCTGTAAAAACACTACTGGCATTAGCGACTTGCGGGCTATATACAGTACGCTTACCTTTAAATTCAAGCCCGCCACCCAATTTAAATTTAGAATTGACTTGATAAGTTGACCATATATTAAAGGTGTGGTTAGGCGTGTTGCGTGATGCTTTACCTTTTAAACGGGCATCAGCCAGTGTGATAACACCTGTTACCGCATTTCTATTTTCAGCTACTTCTAAAATTTTTGAATCCATAAACGATGCACCCGCAAATACCGCTAATTTAGGCGTTACATTGCCTGATACCTCTAGGTCAAGCCCGTTAGTACGGCGTTTTTTAGTCAAAATAGCTGCCGTAGATTCTAAGTCAGTATTACGTTCCCAATGTTTATCAGCACGATACAAAGCAGCACGCAAGGCTAAATTACCATTCATCGCTTGCCATTTTGCCCCTAGCTCTAATACTTTACTTCGCTCGGCAGGGTAAGCTCCCCCTGATAATTGGTATAAATCAGCCGTTGGACTAAATGAATCGCTGGTATTTAAATAATAATGTGCATTGACACTGGGTTGATAAGATAATCCAAAGCGTGTACTGCTTTCAGCAAATTTTAAGGCAGGTGAGGTCAAGCTACTATAATTAGCGTCTAACCAATCTTTACGTATGCCCACCAAGACTTTCCAGTCTTGAACAAATTCAATACTGTCTTGTACATACACGGATTGACTATTACCCGTATATCTAATCGGTAAGCTGGCAGGATTAACTTTATCCGCTGTGTATATCGGTGCAGCGGCTGTACCCGTGTTTAATAAACCTTGACGATACGATTTTTCTTTGAGTAATTCAAT
>JBEDNN010000034.1:0-21069 GCA_041170585.1 Pseudomonadota bacterium
ATATAACATATTTTATGAATATAAGAAATCAATCAATTATTATAGGTTTATATTTGTCAAAATATAATCAAAAAGGCTTAAGTGAATTAGGTTTTAAATCTTTTCAACAGGCTTTTAATATATTAGGTTTTTCATTAGGTTTTAAGCCAGCTTCTTTAAAAAATTATAGAGATGAATTTGACCCGTTATTTTCAAATAATAGAAAAGGTTGGCATAAAAGACCTATTAGAGAATACTGTAAAAAATATTTTGACGAATATAATAATATTGATTTTTTAACATTTACCAATTTAATAAAATCGTTTTTTATTGAAAATTTTGAAGTTGAAAGATTTATAGAAGATATTGAAAAAAAAGATTATTCAGAAAGTATAGCAAAGCGATTATTAACAGGCAAAGCAGCAGAGGCATATTTTAAATCTGAATATAGCAAAATAGATATTTTTTCTTCTTATCAAATTACTGATACAACACAAATGGCTTGTGGTTTTGACTATAAACTTACATTAGATTCAAATTTTTTTTGTATAGAAGTAAAAGGACTAAATGATATAACAGGAACCATTCAATTGACTGAAAAAGAGTTTTCAATTGCTAAAAAAATGAAAACTAATTACTGTTTATTTATTGTGAAAAATTTTAAAGACAAACCGATTCATGATTTGGTTTTTGATCCACTTAATTCACGATTGAATTTTAAAGAAATTAAAAGAGAAATTATTCAAACAACTTATAGTACATCAATCAGTACATTTATATGACAAATGAATACTTTCAAATTATTGTAAATATGCCTGACTGTAGTAACATCTTATTTGTTTTTAGAAATGATGTAATCCTTAAAAAAAATAAATAAATCTTTTAACAATAGCAAAAATGCAGTGGTATTTTATAATTTAATGCCAGAAATTCAATGCAAAATAAATAAATTTTTAAACCCAGATGCGATAGTTTATTAAACAACAACTACATAATATTAATGTCATTTAATTGTATTAAATATATTAGATTTTATTAAATATATAAAAGTGAATATTTAAAAATAATTAAATTAATTATTATGGTTATAAAACCAATGAATGTCTATTTAAATCACTTTGGAAATGGCATTATAAAAATAACCAAACAAGGTAATTTCAAAATTGGTAAAATAACCATGCAAAGAAAAGGTGGAGATAATGGTAGAAATACAGCAAACATGCTGCAATTTAAAATAAATCCGGCTGAATTATTTGATTGTGAATGAATTTATTTACCATTATTCACACTGTAAACAAGCGGTAATTTTACTAAATTAGACAGCAATTATCTAAAAAATATTACTTAAATATTATTAAACATTTATTCTATGATTTTATGAACAAATTTATTACTCAATCAGGATTAGTCTTGCCTTTAGACCGCGACAATGTAGATACGGACGCAATTATTCCTAAACAATTTTTAAAGCGTATCACTAAGAGTGGTTTTGGTGATAATTTGTTTGACGAATGGCGTTATTTAGACCGTGGCGAAGCCGACAGTTTGCCTGAATCACGCACGCCTAACCCTGATTTTGTAATGAATCAAGCACGCTATGCAGGGGCATCAGTATTATTAACACGTAAAAATTTTGGTTGCGGTTCAAGCCGTGAACATGCCCCTTGGGCTTTGCAACAATATGGTTTTAACGTGATTATTGCACCTAGTTTTGCGGATATTTTCTTTAACAACTGCTTTAAAAATGGTATTTTGCCACTGGTATTGTCTGAATCAACCGTAGCACAATTATTTGATGAGTCTTTAGTCCATGTGGGCTACCGTTTGACTGTAGATTTATCGCGTCAAGTGGTCATAAAGCCTGATGGTACTGAATTATTCTTTGAGATTCAGCCTTTTCGTAAGCATTGCCTTATTAATGGTTTAGATGATATTGGTTTAACTTTGGTACACACAGATAAAATCATTGCATTTGAAAATGAGCGTTTGGCTAAAATGCCGTGGTTAGCCGCGAGTATGTCTTGTTAAGCAATAATTACTCTGCAATAATTACTCTGACTACTTTATTAATGACTAATTAACTAATTAACTATTACACAATATAACCGTATGACTACCCATAAATTAATCGCAGTACTGCCTGGTGATGGTATCGGCACTGAAATCGTAGCACAAGCTGTGGCTGTGTTGCAGGCGATAAATTTGCCTTTAAAATTTGAATTTGCACCTGTAGGCGGGGCAGGTTATGAAGCAGCAGGACACCCGTTACCGCCTGAAACATTAGCATTGGCACACCGTGCGGATGCTATTTTATTTGGTGCAGTCGGTGATTGGAAATACGACCATTTAGAGCGTGCTTTGCGTCCAGAACAAGCTATTTTAGGCTTACGCAAGGCCTTAAAACTGTTTGCTAATTTGCGTCCAGCTATTTTGTATCCTGAATTAGCCAATGCGTCTAGTTTAAAATCTGAAATTGTGGCAGGTTTAGATATTGTGATTATTAGAGAACTCACGGGTGATATTTATTTTGGTCAGCCGCGTGGTGTACGTACTGCCGTTGATGGTATGTATATTGGGCAACGTGAAGGATTTGATACGATGCGTTATGCCGAAGAAGAAGTGCGTCGTATCGCTCATGTGGGGTTTCAAACTGCACAAAAGCGTAATAAAAAATTGTGCAGTGTAGACAAGGCCAACGTTTTAGAGACTAGTCAGTTTTGGCGTGATATTGTGATTGATGTGGCTAAAGAATATCCTGATGTAACTTTGTCGCACATGTATGTAGATAATGCCGCGATGCAGTTGATTAAAGCCCCTAAACAGTTTGATGTTATTGTAACTGGTAATTTATTTGGCGATATTTTGAGTGATGAGGCCGCTATGCTGACGGGTTCAATTGGTATGTTGCCCAGTGCCAGTATGAATGCGGCAGGCGGCGGGTTATACGAACCTAGTCATGGGTCTGCTCCTGATATTGCAGGTCAAGATATAGCGAATCCTTTAGCAACGATTTTATCAGCCGCTATGATGTTACGTTATAGTTTAAATATGGAGGCAGCTGCACAACGCATTGAAGCGGCTGTAAAAACAGTATTGGCACAAGGCTTACGCACGGCTGATATTTTTGAATCAGGAACTACTCAAATCGGTTGTGCGGCAATGGGTGCGGCGGTGGTTGCTGCGGTTCAAGCCGTATCTTAAAAATATAAACTTATAAAAATATAAACTTATAAACTATAAAAATATAATTTTTTGAAAGAGTATTATGGCTTTTAAACCTTTATCAAATCCTGTAGTGGGTTTAGTCGGTTGGCGTGGTATGGTGGGCAGCGTTCTAATGGAACGTATGTTGCTTGAAAATGATTTTGAATATTGTCGCCCTATATTTTTTTCAACTTCAGCGGCAGGCGGTATATTACCCAACTTCGCCCCTAACCAAGTCGCACGCGACACTTTACAAAATGCCTATGATATTGAAGCATTAAAAGTATGCGAGGTAATTATTACCTGTCAAGGTGGTGATTATACCACTGAAGTATATGCCAAATTACGGGCTACAGGTTGGGCTGGGCATTGGATTGATGCCGCTTCAACTTTACGTATGGAGACTTCTTCAGTCATTGTACTTGACCCTGTTAATTTACCTGTTATCAAACAATCTTTAGCCAATGGCGGTAAAGAGTGGATTGGCGGTAATTGTACTGTTAGTTGTATGTTGATGGCTGTAGGGGCTTTATTTAAGGCAGGTTTGGTTGAGTGGATGACCACACAAACGTATCAAGCTGCATCAGGTGGTGGTGCAAAACATATGCGTGAATTATTATCACAGTACCAAATGTTAGGTAATGAGGTTCAAAACCTATTAAACGATTCAAACAGTTCTATTTTAGACATTGACCGTGCAGTGGTTGCACGTCAGCGTAATATGACTGTACAAGAAACGCAACAATTTTTAGTTCCGTTAGGCGGTAGTCTAATTCCTTGGATTGATAAGGATTTAGGCAATGGTATGAGCAAAGAAGAGTGGAAGGGCGGTGTAGAAACCAATAAAATTTTGGCTAATGGTTTAATGGGGCAAGGTTCAGGCTTACCATTCGTTCCCGTTGATGGTTTGTGTATTCGTGTGGGTGCTATGCGTTGCCATAGTCAAGCACTAACATTAAAACTTAATAAAGTAGTTCCTTTAGGTGAAGTTGAGGGCATGATTAAAGCTGATAATGAATGGGTTCAGTGGGTAGCCAACACAAAAGAAGAGACCCTCAAATATTTAACACCCGTAGCCGTGACGGGGACTATGCGTATTCCGGTTGGACGTGTGCGTCAATTAGCGATGGGACCCGAATATTTGAGTGCATTTACTGTGGGTGACCAATTATTATGGGGGGCAGCTGAACCCTTGCGGCGTATGTTGCGGATTTTAATGGCTTAATATGTAGTATTTATTTATTTTTATTGAGTATTATGTTGTTAATGTCTGTTTATATTTTATAATTTAGATTGATTATTTACACAATATTAACTGTGCACCTTTTACCCTATTTATTATTGTTAGATGCTGAGGATTTATGAAAAAAACTGCTAACGTGTTTGCGTCTTTAAGTATAAAAAAATTGTTAGTGTGTACACTAATTTTTTTGGCTCTAAACAATGCTCATGCGGCTACTTTAGGAAAAATGAAGGTATTATCGGTTTTAGGAGCAAGTCTTAAAGCTGAAATAGAGTTGACAAATATTTTGCCTGAAGAGGAGTCTAATTTAGTAGTAAAAATAGCGTCTCCTGACGTATTTAAGCGAGCGGGTTTAGAATACAATCCCGCGCTGGCAAATATTAAGGCAACAATCAATAAAAATTCACGTCCGTTTAAAATTACTTTGAGTAGCCAAACTGTCATTTCTGAACCTCTTTTAGAGATTTTGATGGATTTAAATTGGCAATCAGGTCGTTTGGTTCGCCAGTATACGGTGCTGTTAGACCCAGTATCATCTGCTAATGATACTCCTGATGTATTAAATGATGTGCCAGCTACTAGCCCTCAAGTAATAACTAACACTACTGTAAAGCCTGTTAGTATTTCACAACCTGTTTTAGCGACTGAACAAAATCTTAAAACAACAAAACAAGCTGTATCCGATGAGTCAAATAAGTCAAAAGATATTTTACAAAAATATACAGTCAAAAAAGGTGATACCTTATATTTAATTACTAAAAATTTAGCTAAAGGCAATACAACACAGATTAATAAATTGATGAAGTTATTGGTCAAAAACAATCCTAATTCGTTTATTAATAGTGATAAAAATCGTTTAAAATCTGGTGTCGTGTTAAATACTCATTCAGTACAAAAAATTATATCCAATTCAGACAGAATTAATAAAAATGACGATAAAAATGACGATAAAGCCTTGTCTAACGCGGCAGCATCTAAAGACTTTAGTCGTTATAAACAAGCGGCTGCCAATCAGTCTAGAGTTGTTAAAAAAGACAGTACTGCTTCAAAAATAATACGTAATTCAGTCAAAACTGAAATTGCTAAACCATTAGAAACCATACAAGATCAGCTAAAAGTGTCAGGTAAAGCAGCGATTGGAGCTAGTGCAATATCTGCATCGATTAAGAAAAATGAAGAAGCTAAAATCGCCGAAGAGCGTTCAAAAACGGAAGAGAGAGCTAAGTTAGCTTTGCTTAAAAAAACTTTACAAGCCAGCGTAAATATTACTAATAATACTTTGGCTGGTGTAGAGAGTAAATCAGATAGTAATAACCCAGCAGCCACTTCAAAAAATGATACAGCCAAATCGTCAATTATTGATAACTTACCTGTAGCTGCCACTGTAGCTGCAACAGCAGTGATTGCATCACCAGCGATTACATCACCACAAGTACCCGTAGTAACACCCACTATTCCTGATGTGCCGTCGTCATTAGCAAATGACTCTAATACAACTATAGAGGCATTAAATAAACCCATTGAAATTAAGCCAGCCGAAACGGCAATAGTATCTTCAAATGAATCAAACAATGAATCAAGTTCAATGACTGATTGGTTTACTAAAATCGATATTTTAACTTTAGGGGGTATTACAGCTAGCTTATTAGGGGCAATTTGGTTTTACTTTAAGCGTAAAAAACAAAAAGAATTGCAAAATTTTTCAGATACACAATTTAATATTAACGATACACAGGGTACGTTATTGACAGCAGATGGCGGTCAGGCGGTTGATACTTTTAACTCAGTATTTGCATCAACATTTTCTGAAATGAATAACTCTGAATCATCAGAAGTTGATCCAGTAGCAGAAGCTGATGTGTATATGCAATATGGGCGAGATGCTCATGCTGAAGATATTTTAAAAGACGCTTTAAAACAATCGCCTAACCGTATACCTGTGCATTTAAAATTAATGCAAATTTATGCAAATAAAAATGATCATGTTGCTTTAAAACAGCATTTTAATACAATTGCTAATTTAACCCAATCTTCAGGAGAGGAATGGGAGCAGGCAAAGATAATTTTAAATCAATCGTTGGTTCACCCTTCTAGTATCTTTCAAGCATCTGAATCAACCTCAAATTTAAACGAAGAGCCTATAGGTGTTTCTAAAGAGGTAGATATTAAAAATAATGTAAAAAACAATGTAAACAGTTCAACTGGTATCAATTCAAACAGTCCCACTAATTTTGATTATTTAAATCCAGCTGTATTGAAAAATAAGTTGCCTGATATCAGTTTATCATCGCCGACTCAAATTGGTGATGTACCCACAACTATAAATATGAATGCTAATTTAAGGACCAGTAAAAAATCTGAAAATATAGTCATAAACGGTAACATTAATGGTAGCTCTAACGTAAAAGATGCCTTAAATATGAATGTATTAAAACTAGATACGCCCGTTAGTTTGATTTCACCAGTATCTAATATAAATGAACAGGCATTACAGTCATCTATCTCTTCAAACATTTTTCCTAATGAACTGTCTAAGCCAACACAGTTGATGACTAGTAATAGTATTTTAAACTTTGACATTCAGACACCAACTCTAATTTCACCACCCACTTCTACAACTGGCGTATTAAAAAATACGCATCATACTCATAAAGGTGATAGTAATAGTAAATTATTTATTAATAAAACAACAATGTCATCTACCTATTTAGGGGCTACTTTGATTAAAAAAAATATTTCAGATGATACTAACTTTACTTCAACAACAGATTTTAAGTTGTCTAAAGATGATCGTTTAGAGGCTAACTCTATTTTGGATAAAGTTACTGATGATATGCAATTAGGCTCAAGCAACATTAATAGTGGTACACAAGCGATAGAAACTAAATTTAGTTTGGCACAAGCTTATCTTGAAATTGGTGATAAAGAAGGGGCTAAAGAGTTGTTAAATGAGGTACTAAAATCTGGACACCAATCGCTAAGTGAACAAGCTAGAGCCATGTTAACTAAAATTTAAGTTGTTTAAGTTGTAATAGATAATAGTGATTTGATTAAATGCCATTAGCTGAATATTTATGAGGGTAGTTTTAGGGCTTGAATACGATGGTACTCTTTATGCAGGCTGGCAGCGTCAGCCTGTAAAGGCCAGTGTAATGACTGTGCAAGAAATTGTAGAATTGGCTGTGTCAGGTATCGCTAATTATTCTGTGTCTGTTGTGTGTTGTGGCCGTACTGATGCGGGTGTGCATGCAACGCAACAAATAGTACACTTTGATACATCAGTTATACGCACTATACATGCTTGGGTACGGGGAGTAAATGCCTTGCTTCCAAAAAGTGTATCGGTTCGTTGGGCTTTAGTAGCGGATACCACTTTTCATGCAAGACACTCTGCTTTAGAGCGTAGGTATACTTATGTGTTATATAACAATGCAGTGCGTCCTAGTTTATTGGACAATCGAGTCGGTTGGGTTCATAGGCCGCTATTATTAGAACCTATGCAATACGCGGCACAGTTATTAATCGGCCAACATGATTTTTCTACCTTTCGTGCCAGTCAGTGTCAAGCACATAGCCCGATTCGCACATTAACACACTGCAGTATTGAGCAACATGGGCATTTATTTATTTTTAATGTGCAAGCCAATGCTTTTTTACACCACATGATTCGTAATATAGTCGGTAGTTTGGTGTATGTAGGCATAGGTAAGTGGTCGGTGGCTCATTTTTCTGCAGCATTTTTTGCAAAAGACCGTTGTCAAGGCGCACCTACTTTTTCACCTGATGGTTTATATTTTTGTGGTGCTATGTACCCTAAACACTTTAATATACCGCAACCTGCCACGCTTGGATTGTTAATTTAATATACTATATTTAATATGACCACCATCAAAAAAATAAAGTTTTGTGGGTTTACTCGTCAAAATGATGTGGACGCAGCTTTAGCCTTAGGGGTTGATTACTTAGGTTTTGTCTTTTATCAACCAAGCCCACGCTATATTTTACCTCACCAAGTAGCTGAATTATTGGTAAATAATCAATCATCAATTGGCTTACCCGTTGGTTTATTCGTTAATCATGATGCAGAATTTATTCATCAAGCCGTTAAACTAAGTGGTGTAAAAATTTTACAGTTTCACGGCAATGAATCGCCTGATTTCTGTGAAAGTTTATCGCAACAGTTGGGCTTACCTTATTGGAAAGCCTTGCATGTTACACCTGATATTACGCCTGATGATTTATTGATACTGTGTCATAAATATTATCGTGCTGATGCTTTATTGTTTGATACAGTTATACCTTCTGCCCCACAGGTATGGGGCGGCACGGGGCAAACATTTGATTGGCAACGTTTAATACGCATTACACAACACGCACAACATATTCCTGCGCTTATTTTAAGTGGCGGTTTGACTAAACACAATGTAGCTTTAGGGCTTGAACGGATTCAACCTTGGGCTGTAGATGTTTCTAGTGGTATTGAAGTACAAGATGTTACGACAGGGCAACTAATTAAAGGGGTTAAAGATTTTAATAAAATGGCTGAATTTATAGCTATTGTGCGTAAAATTTAATTTTTTTAGGTAAATTTTCTGTTTATCACAAATTATAACTTTTTATAACAATAATAATAACAATAATAATATCAACAATAACAACAATACTTTATGATGACTAATAGCACGTATAACTTTCCTGACACTACAGGGCATTTTGGACAATATGGTGGCGTATTTGTATCTGAAACGTTAATGTATGCTTTAGATGAGTTGAAAAAAAAATATGCTCTTTATCAAAATGACTCTGATTTTTTAGCCGAATACCATGATGAATTAAAACACTTTGTAGGCCGTCCAAGTCCGATTTATTACGCTAGCCGTTTAACTGCCAAAGCAGGTGGGGCAAAAATTTATTTAAAACGAGAAGATTTAAATCATACAGGCGCACATAAAATTAATAATGTGATTGGCCAAGCGATGTTGGCAAAACGTATGGGCAAACAACGTATCATTGCCGAAACAGGTGCAGGGCAGCACGGCGTTGCTACTGCAACTATTTGTGCTAGATATGGTTTAGAGTGCATTATTTATATGGGTAGCGAAGATGTTAAGCGTCAAGCAGCTAATGTGTATCGTATGAAACTATTGGGGGCAACTGTTGTGCCTGTTGAAAGCGGTAGTAAAACACTGAAAGATGCCTTAAATGAGGCTATGCGTGATTGGGTTACTCATGTTGAAAATACATTTTACATTATTGGTACTGTAGCAGGACCTCACCCGTATCCTATGATGGTACGTGATTTCCAGCGGATTATCGGTATAGAGTGTATTGAGCAAATGCCTGAATATGCAGGGCGTCAGCCAGATTATGTATTGGCTTGTGTGGGCGGGGGTAGCAATGCAATGGGTATTTTTCACCCTTATCTTTCTATTGAAAATATACAATTAATTGGCGTTGAGGCAGGTGGGTCAGGTGTGGAAACAGGACAACACAGTGCTAGTATTAATGCTGGGTTACCAGGCGTATTACATGGTAACCGTACGTATGTACTACAAAATGACGATGGTCAAGTGATTGAAACCCATTCAATTTCAGCAGGTTTAGACTATCCTGGTGTAGGGCCTGAACATGCTTTTTTGTCGGATACAAAACGAGCACAATACGCTGTAGTTAATGATGATATCGCTTTACAAGCATTCCATGATACGTGTCGCTTGGAAGGCATTATTCCCGCACTTGAAAGCAGCCATGCGATAGCCCACGCCATGGTATTAGCCGCGACTTTACCGTCAGATAAAATTATTTTAGTTAATTTGTCAGGCCGTGGTGATAAAGACATTGGTACTGTAGCGGACTTGTCGCAGGCAGAGTTTTATTGCCGTCCTTCTTGCCGTGGTCAAAGTGTAAAAGGCGGCGACAGTATACCTATACAAAAAATATCAATATAAATAAATATTAGTATATTAATACATAATAATACATATATATATTAATATATATCAATGACTATAGTATATATTAAAAAAAAGGAAAGTATGAGTATAGCTACGATTGTAAACACGACTAGTAATAGTAATAATAGTAATAATAGTAATATTATAAATAATAATACAACAGATATTAATACGCTATATGTTAATAGAATTGATATCCGTTTACAACAACTTAAAGTACAAGGGCGAAAAGCCTTAATCCCTTTTATTACTTGTGGAGACCCATCAGCTGTCATAACTGTGCAACTGATGCATGCCTTAGCAATCGCAGGGGCTGATGTAATTGAATTAGGTGTGCCTTTTTCAGACCCTATGGCTGACGGTCCTGTGATTCAAAAAGCCAGTGAACGGGCTTTAAATGCAGGAATGACTTTACGCGGTGTCTTGGCAGTGGTGGCACAATACCGCGAGCAAGGCGGGACTTTACCTATAGTATTAATGGGATATGCAAATCCAATTGAGCGTATGGGCATTGAAGTGTTTGCTAAAGCCGCACAGCAATCTGGGGTTGATGGGGTATTAATAGTAGATTACCCACCTGAAGAAGCAGTTGAACAAGCAGCTATTTTTAAGGCATACGGTCTAGCACCCATTTTTTTAATTTCACCGACAACCAGTACAGCCCGCATCCAATCTATTGCGGCTACGGCAAGTGGATACATTTATTATGTTTCTATAAAAGGAATCACAGGTGCAGCTACTTTAGATATAGCAGCGGTAGCCGATAAATTACAGTTGATTCGTCAATATACCCAGATACCACTGGGGGTTGGTTTTGGAATTAATACCCCTAATATTGCTGCTGATGTAGCTAAAATTGCTGATGCAGTCATTATTGGTAGTAAGTTAATTCAGTTATATACTCAATCACCTGAAGGGCAGGGAGTCCAAGTGGTACAAGATTTTATTGCGACAGTCCGTATGGCAATTGATGCCCCGTAAATATTTTCAATATAAATTTCAATTGATTTAATAAATATTAAGTAGTATAAATATAATTATAAATATAAATATAAATATAAATATAAGTATAGATATAATTTAAGTATAAGTACTTTAATTTAAAAGGAATACAGTATGAGCAGTATGAGTGATGTTAGTGTTACTACTAGTAACTGGATTGAAGATCAGCATACCCCGGGTGTAAAAGCTGATGATGGTAGTGAAAAAAAAGTAATCCCTGATGGGGTATGGAGTAAATGTGATGCATGTGGTGAAACTTTGTTTGCACCTGATTTAATTAAAAATCTGAATGTATGTCCAAAATGTTCGCATCACATGCGAATTAACGCACGGCTAAGAATAGCCAGTTTATTAGATGAATTGCATAAGTATGAGTTGGCGACTGATGTCGTGTCGGTTGATACACTTAAATTTACGGATAGTAAATCATATATTGATCGGCTTAAAACAGCACACAATGACAGTGGTGAAACCGATGCCTTGGTGGTAACGGTAGGTACTATTGAAGGTCAGCCTGTAGTGATTGCAGCATTTGAGTTTAGCTTTATGGGGGGCAGTATGGGCAGTGTGGTGGGTGAGCGGTTTGTGCGGGGCGTACAAGCGGCAATAGACAAGCAAGCTGCGTTTATTTGCGTTACAGCAACAGGTGGGGCAAGAATGCAAGAAGGGGTTTTATCATTGTTTCAAATGGCAAAAACCAATGCGATGTTGGCGAAGCTATCAGAGCAAAAACTGCCATTTATTAGTTTATTAACCGACCCAACGATGGGCGGTGTATCAGCTAGTTTTGCGTTTATGGGTGATGTAGTGATGGCTGAACCCAAAGCACTGGTTGGTTTTGCAGGACCGCGTGTGATTGAAAATACAGTCCGTGAAGTGTTGCCCGAAGGCTTTCAACGTGCTGAATTTTTATTACAAAAAGGGGCGATTGATATGGTTGTGAGCCGACATAAACTGAAATCAACCATTGCCAGTTGCATTGCGATGTTGTTAAATAAATAAATAACTATTTTAAAGAGTATAAACTTAAAGAGTATAAACAGTGTTTTTATAGCTTCTTTATGGCTTCTTTATAGTCTTTTTATGACAATAAAAAATGTAAAAATAATCAAATCACCTTTGAATTATATCGGTGGTAAGGCAAAAATATTAGACCAAATTTTGCCGTTATTTTATACATTTTTGAGTAATTAAATTTGACAATGGATACTATGGAAATATTAGGTAACGACAAACATAAGATAATCTATGCAGACGCTTTGGAAGCATTGAAAACGTTACCAGACAATTCTGTGGACTTGATTTTTGCTGACCCACCTTACAATATTGGGAAAAATTTCAATGGGAAAATTGAAAAATGGGATACAGAAGAAAGTTATTTAGAATGGTGCTATGAATGGCTTGATTTGTGCATTCAAAAACTTAAACCAAATGGAAGTTTTTATGTAATGACAGCCACTCAATTTATGCCTTATTTTGACATTCATTTACGAAAAAAACTAACCATTCTTTCAAGACTTGTTTGGTCTTATGATAGTTCAGGAGTTCAGGCTAAAAAATATTATGGTTCTATGTACGAACCTATTTTATTTTGCGTAAAGGACAAAAATAATTATACTTTCAACACAAACGACATTTTAGTAGAAGCAAAAACAGGATCAAAACGCAAACTTATTGATTATCGTAAGGCTGTACCAACTGTTTATAATTCAGAGAAAGTGCCAGGAAATGTGTGGGAATTTTCAAGAGTTCGTTACAGAATGGACGAATACGAAAACCACCCAACTCAAAAGCCAATTTCATTACTTGAAAGAATAATAAAAGCAAGTTCAAACGAAGGCGATTTAGTTTTAGATCCATTTTCAGGAACTTTTACAACTTGTTATGTAGCAAAGGAATTAAATAGAAATTCCATTGGTATAGAGTTGCAAGACGAATATGTTAAAATTGGTTTGAGAAGATTACAATTAGCCGAAGAATTCAAAGGCGAAAAATTGGAAAAAGAAATACGGACTTTTGAAACCGAAAAAATTGCGATACAACAAAATTTAACTTTATTTGAACCTAATGGAACATATATTCACAGCCAATATTAAAGAGGTTTTACAGCATAATTTTGACAAAAATGCAGATGATATTTTTGAAAAAAGCCAACTCATTCAATACATAAACGAGAAAACTCGTTCAGCAGGAAGAGGTTCAAAAGCAAGAGGTAGTTTTGCTAATCTCTACGCCATTTATGTAATTATTGAGGATTACATAGCCAATGGATTTGACACAAAAGGCGACTATTCAAAACATGAAGGTGCGTTATTCAATAAACTTTTTGCAAGGCAAAGAGAGTTGCCATTTGGAAACAAATTGCAAAATCACGCCTTGAATAATAGAATGAATTCCGAGTTTGAAAAATATTTTCTTGACATTGACAAAATCCAAAAATATCCAATAACTTTTGTAATCAAATCTGACGAAAAAGTTGAACCTCTCAAAAAGAAAATTCAAGACAATGCCGACAAAACATACACAATAAAAGTAATAGTTGAAAAATATATGGCTTGTATTGAAGAGGTAATAAATATTCCAATGCTAAACGTAAGATTTAATGAAGCAGTAAAACAAGGTTACTTAAATAATATACTTGACGAAATTGTACTGCAAAGTAAAGTGGAATTTAATTACACTGAAGAGGATGAAGAATAATATTTATATTTTGTAAAGTAAATATTATTTAAATTTGAATATTAATAATAAATTTTAAATACTAATAAATAATCCTTAAGAAATTAATTGTTAAATCATAATAAATTCACAAAACAATAAAACATGATTCGTACCCTGACTGATTGGTTAAACCATTGCGAACATTTACACCCTAGTGTGATTGACATGGGTTTAGAGCGTGTGCAAATTGTATGGCAACGAATGGCTTGCCCGCTACCGACCTCAACGCTAGTATTTACTGTGGGTGGCACTAATGGCAAGGGCAGTACTTGCACCTATTTAGAACAAACTTTATTACATGCAGGGTATCGTGTCGGTTTGTACACTTCGCCGCATTTATTAAACTTTACAGAACGCATTGCGATTCAAGGTATGCCAGTTAAGGAAGCGACTGCCTGCCAAGGCTTTGCGGCAGTAGAGGCGGCACGTTTAGACGGTGAACCTATTTCTTTAAGTTATTTTGAGTTTATAACTTTGGTTGCCTTACATTGCTATGCCCACGCTAATTTAGATGCGGTTATCTTAGAAGTCGGTTTAGGCGGGCGTTTAGATGCAGTCAATATTATTGATGCCGATTGTTCAATCATCACCAGCATAGACATTGACCACCAAGCGTATTTGGGCAATACGCGTGAAGCTATTGGTTTCGAAAAAGCCCATATTTACCGCCCTCACCGCCCTGCCATTTGTGCAGACCCACAACCTCCAGACAGTTTATTAAATTATGCTGAACAGATTCAAGCTGATTTATGGTTAATGGGGCGTGATTTTAATTATTCAGGCGACCGCCAACAATGGAGCTGGGCAGGACGAGGGGCAAGGCGTGGTGCATTGGCTTACCCCGCTTTGCGTGGGGCAAATCAACTACTGAATGCATCAGGGGCAATCGCTGCTTTACACGCGGTACGCGACCGTTTGCCTGTTACTGCGTCTTCAGTGCGTCAAGGCTTAATGTATGCCCGATTAGCTGGGCGGTTTCAAATTATCCCAGGCCAACCTGCCGTTGTTTTAGATGTAGCACATAATCCTCATGCAGCCAGTGTACTAGCACAAAATTTAGATGCAATGGGCTATCACCCGACCACCCACGCGGTATTTGCTGCTTTAGCGGACAAATCCATTGATGAAATAATTAATGCGATTAAAAGCCGAATTGATGTATGGCACGTAGTACCTTTAAGCGGTGTGCGTAGTGTATCTGTGGTTAATTTAGTAAAACATTTGCAAGCACAAGGGATTGCATTCAATGCGATTAATTCATACGAATCAGTGGCAGCGGGTTATGATGCTGCATTGGCGGCGTGTAAGACCAATGAACATCAGCAAACTGACCGTGTAATTGTGTTTGGTTCGTTTATGACTGTTGCAGCGGTGATGCAACATAAAAAAATCACAACACCATAAATAAAGAGTAAAGAGTCTGTTACGTGAATTTTTTAAATATTTTAAACCCTGAACAATTAGCTGCTGCTACAGCCCCCGCTGACCGCAGCACCTTGGTATTGGCAGGGGCGGGTAGTGGCAAAACCCGTGTATTAACCACCCGTATTGCGTGGTTAGTGCAGTCTGAACAAGCCAGTCCAGAGCAAATATTGGCAGTTACTTTTACCAATAAAGCCGCTAAAGAGATGTTATTACGAATTAGTACACAGTTGCCGATAAATATTCGTGGTATGTGGGTGGGTACTTTTCATGGGGTATGTAACCGTTTTTTACGATCGCATTATCGCGAAGCTGCTTTGCCTGAATCGTTTCAAGTATTAGACAATCAAGACCAATTGTCAGCGGTTAAGCGGCAATGCAAAATTTTAGGTATGGACGATAAGCTATATCCACCTAAACAAGCCCAATATTTTATTAATAATGCTAAAGAAAATGGCTTGCGTCCCGATGCCGTAATCATCAAAGACGCAGTTAGCCGTCAATATGCCACTGTATACGCTGCTTATCAAGCACAGTGTCAGCGTGAAGGCGTGTTAGATTTTTCAGAATTATTGTTATTAACGTATGAAGTGTTAGCCAAACACGCGGGTTTAAGGCAACACTATCAGTCGCGTTTTCGGCATATTTTAGTAGATGAATTTCAAGATACCAATGCTTTGCAATATGAATGGCTTAAATTATTATCGGGTGTAGGACAATGGGCGAGTGAATTTACTAAGCCTGCCAGTGTATTAGCCGTGGGTGATGATGACCAAAGTATTTATGCGTTTCGTGGGGCAAAAGTCGGTAATATGCAAGACTTTGAGCGTGAGTTTAAAGTAGTAGAACGCGTTAAGTTAGAGCAAAATTACCGTTCAGTTAGCCATATACTTAATTGTGCCAACGGCTTAATTACCCATAATACTCAACGTTTAGGAAAAAAATTGTGGACTGCATTGGGTGATGGCGATAAGCCTCGTGTATTTGAAGCCCATAGTGATATAGAAGAAGCACGCTTTGTCGTTGAAGAAATAGGCGGGCAACTACGCGTGGGTACGCCTGCTAAACAATTAGCGATTTTGTACCGTAGCAATGCCCAAAGCCGCGTATTAGAACAAGCCTTGTTTAATGCCGCGATTCCTTATAAAGTGTATGGCGGTTTACGTTTTTTTGAACGGGCTGAAATAAAATCGGCACTGGCTTATTTGCGTTTAATGGAAAACCCGCACGATGACAATGCTTTTTTACGGATTGTGAATTTTCCGACACGCGGTATTGGTATGCGTAGCCTTGAGTTGCTACAAGCTGCCGCTCAAACGCAACAGCGTAGTTTATATGCCTGTGTATCGTTAATGTCGGGTAAAGTAGGTTCAGGTTTATTGGCTTTTGTACAGTTATTAGACGGCTTACGCTTTGCAACTTTGGGTATGACTTTACCCGAACTGGTGAGTTATGTGGTGATTCATAGCGGTGTTTTGGCGTATTATCAAGCAGAAAAAGAAGGGGCGGCACGGGTTGAAAATTTAAATGAACTCACCAATGCTGCTGCTGGGTTTATTGGGCAGGAGGGTTATGCTGTAGACGCAACAGGCACAGAAAGCGAGCAAATGGTTCAGTTGCCCAGTCCTTTGGCAGGATTTTTAGCCCATGCCAGTTTAGAAGCAGGCGACAATCAAGCACATACAGGGCAAGATGCCGTACAAATGATGACGGTACATGCCAGTAAAGGTTTAGAATTTGATGCGGTATTTATTTGTGGGGTGGAACACGGCTTGTTTCCGCATGAAAATTCGGTAAGAGAACACAAAGGTTTAGAAGAAGAACGCCGCTTAATGTATGTGGCTATTACGCGAGCAAGAAAACGTTTATGGCTGACTTTTGCCGCCCGCCGTATGGTGCATGGGCAATCACGGTTTAGTAAAAAGAGTGAGTTTTTTGATGATTTGCCCGATGAAAATTTGCACTGGCTTACCCCTAAAGACAGCGGTTATAACACCGCCTATAACCAAGCTTTAAGTGGGGTTGTGCCTGCGTGGGTTGGGCGAAGTGATACAAAACATTGGGACAAAAATCATACAACTAAACGGTTTGATGATGCGGATACAGGGCGAGGCGCACACGTGTTTGCGGCTAAAATTTTAGCGAAAAAAGCCCATCATTCAGACGCGTTATGGCGTGTAGGACAAATGGTATCACACGCTAAATTTGGTCAAGGTTCAATTATGGCTTTGGAAGGTACAGGCAATGATGCAAGGGCAAGGATTAATTTTTCTGTAGTCGGAATTAAAGTACTTATATTAAATCTAGCAAAGTTAGAAAGGGTGTAAGCCGCCTGTACGAGAGGGCGTATGTTATGCATTGGGAAACCAGTCTTTTTTTAGTATTTCTTCAATGGTGTACGGGCAGTTAAGAGGAAAAGTTTTTAAACTTAAGTTTGTTTCAGATGATGCAAGCTCACGTGCATTAGAGTAAGCTTTTTCTAAGTAGTGTGTAGGCACGTTGTGTAGGCTTGGGCTTTCATCAATTAAATCATTAATTTCAATCCTTGCATTTAAAATACTTGTTTTCCAGCTATGGCTTTGAATATCACTTTGAAACTGCCATTTTAATAAGTGCATAATTAAGTTTTTTAAGTGGTTTTGTATTGCGTGTCGCTGGCTGCGTCCCATATCCTCTATTTCCTCAATCAAATGTTCAATGTCCAGCTCACTTAAGCGTCCTTGCTTAAGCAAATTAATATTTTTTTGTCCCCAAAGATACAAATCTTTGTTATAAGTTTCCTGCAATGTCATTACTTGCATGTGTATACGCCTTTAATTTTTAATCTTAATGAATATTGATTTGATTAATTATTGATTTGATTAATATTAAATATTTTAATTTATTTTTAGTTTTGTATGTTTTAATTTTTTTATCGGAGGGGGTACGCCAAAGGCGGGGGGTGGTTGGTATAAGACTGCTACTATTACACCCACCCCGTCAGGCTTTGCCTGCCACCCCTCCAAGGGAGGGGAATTTACTACCTGTTCCAGCCAGACCACATATCCCAGTCTGCTATAATAGCAACGCCATAAACCCTTGTAAATCAAGGGTTTATTCATATATAATATAGTTTAAGAATATTTAATCGTTATTGTTTACATTCTTGTAGATAGCATGCTAAAGATGTAAATATTTATCATTAAAATGATTACTAAAGTTTAAAAAAATTGATAAAAAATTTATATGAAAAATAAGTCTTCTAGTATTTTAATACCACGTTTATCAGTATTAAACGTGGCAATTGGCTTTGCTTTATGTTCAGGTGCTTGGGCGCAACAAATCAATGAATTGTCTCCAGTTATCGTGATTGGTGAAAAAATGCCTGCATTTGGTATAACTTTGACGAATAAAAATTTAGATGAACGACGTTTTGCGAGCAATGATACTGCTCAGTTGTTGAATGGTACACCTGGTATCAGTTTTTACACTGGCGGTGGTGTTTCTAGTTTGCCTGTGATTAATGGTTTAGCTGATGATCGTTTGAAAATGACAGTAGATGGTATGAGTATTACTTCTGCATGTCCAAATCATATGAATCCTGCACTGTCATATATTGACCCAGCAGCATTAAGCGAAATTAATTTGTACGCAGGAATTGTTCCAGCTAGTCAAGGTGGTGATAGCATTGGTGGTGCGATTGTCGTAAAATCAATTCCTCCTAAATTTAATTCAGTTGATCAGGGAGTTAAAGCTTCTAGTAAAATAATGACCTTTTATCGGAGCAATGGTAATGTAAAGGGTTTAAGTGTTCAAACAGATGCTTCTACTGAAAATTTTAATATTGGCTACGTGGGCAATACAGTAGATGCTGATAATTATAAAGATGCTAACCGAAAAGAAATTACCGCTAGCCGTTACAAAGTACGTAACAATTCGTTGAAATTAGCGACTAATTTAGGGACAGATTTATTAAATCTTGGAATAGGTTGGCAAGATATTCCATTTCAAGGTTATCCAAACCAGTCTATGGATATGACTTCTAATAAAAGCTTATCGATTAACGTAGGTTACACAGGAAATTTTAATTGGGGTGCTTTAGACACCCGTATATTTCGTCAGCGCGTACGTCATAAAATGGATGTTTTATTAGATAAGGCAACGACAGCTGGACTGGCTGTTGCAGATTCTTATATGCCAATGGATACAGATGCAGTTGATTTGGGTTATTCAGTACTCGGTACAGCGCAATTAAATGAAAAACAAACGGTTCTATTTGGGCATGAGTTTCACCGTTATACCTTAGATGATTGGTGGCCACCATTGGCTGGGTCTATGGCAATGGGGCCTGATACATTTTGGAATATAAACGGTGGTCGTCGAGATCGAATAGCTTTATTTTCTGAACTGGACAATCGAGTAAATGACAAATGGAGTACTCAAGTTGGTACCCGTTTTGAGCGTGTAGCGATGAACACGGGCAATGTAAAAGGGTATTATGATGCCAGTGCACCATATGGTGACGCTTATCAAACAGATGCTGCATCTTTTAATGCTAAAAATCACAAACAAAAAGATTTGAACTGGGATTTAACAGCATCTGCACGTTATTTGAATACTGCAAATGAAACGTATGATATTGGTTTTTCTCGTAAAACCCGTTCGCCAAACTTACATGAGCGTTATACATGGTCTAATGAAGCAATGATGGCGGGATTGATGAATAATTGGGTTGGTGATTTAAATTCTTATGTTGGAAATTTACACCTTAAACCTGAAGTGGCTTATAGCGTTAAAATTGGTGCTGATTGGCACGATGCTGCACGTCAAGATTGGCAGTTAAATGCATCACCTTTTTATACTTACGTTAAAGATTATATTAATGCTGTTCCAAATACTTCATCAAATATTTACAATATGAGTGGAATAATGGGTCGTCAGTCATTAACGTTTGCCAATCAAGATGCTCAGTTGTATGGTATTGATATTTCAGGAAAAAAAATTCTTGGTAAAGTCTATGGTGAATGGTCAATGCGTGCAGCTTTGAGTTATACCCGAGGTAAAACAACTAGTGGCGATAATTTTTATAATATGATGCCTTTCAATATGCTATTAGCAATTGACCATACGCGCGGTGCATGGTCTAACACAGTTGAAGCAGTTTTTGTACGTGCTAAAAATAAACTAAGTGTTATTCGTGCTGAACAGGCAATTGCTGGATATTCGATTGTCAACTATCGTACTGGTTATCAATTAAATAAATTTGTTAAATTAAATGCTGGAATAGATAATTTATTTAATCATCAATATAACCTTCCATTGGGAGGTCTGGAGTATGCTTCTGGAAGCATGATGAAAGCCCCCAACCCTTTACGTGCAATGGGACGTTCAATTAATATTGGTGCATCAATCAATTTTTGATAGAGCGCAAATACTATTAAAATAATTGGTAGTGGTACAAATAGAACTTAAAGATAAATTAATTATTATTTATTAATGAGTAAATTGAGTAGAATATTATTTATTGAATATATTATTTATTTAAAACAGGAATTGTAGGCAATA
>JBEDNN010000035.1:0-19734 GCA_041170585.1 Pseudomonadota bacterium
TGTACTATTCGTCAAACACTGTCTAGGCTAGTCAGAAAAACACTTTCATTTTCTAAAAAACTATACATGTTACATTTACAGTTTAAATATTGGGCCTACTATTACAACCTAAAACATAACAGTTAAAATTTAACATTACCCAATTTTTAATACAAATATTAAATAAATACTTAAATATTAAATAAATACTTAAATACTTAATTTAAAACAATTCGGGCAAACTTACGTTTACCGACTTGGACAACGTAGTTACCCGCCATTAAAACCAGTTTTTTATCACTAATAACGCTGCTATCAATACGTACACCACCACCGTCAATTAAACGAAAAGCTTCACTGGTTGATGGGGCTAATCCAGCTAATTTTAATAGGTTTGCAATGCCTAAAGGTGTGCCTGTTAAATGAATGGTAGGTATATTATCAGGAATGCCGCCTTGGCTGCGGTTAATAAAGTCTTGCTCGGCACTATTAGCCGCTTTAAGGTTATGAAAACGCGTAGTAATTTCTTTTGCCAGTAACACTTTTATTTCTTTGGGGTTACGCCCTGTCAATACATCAGTTTTCAATTGTTCAATCGTTTCTAAACTGTTAAATGATAATAGAGTATACCAACGCCACATTAAATCATCGCTAATGGATAATATTTTTGCAAACATAGTATTGGCAGGTTCAGTGATTCCAATATAATTATTTTTACTTTTACTCATTTTTTCTACGCCATCTAAGCCTTCAAGTAAAGGCATAGTCAAAATACATTGCTGCGGTTGTTGGTATTCTTTTTGCAGCTCGCGTCCGACTAACAAATTAAAAGTTTGGTCAGTGCCACCCAGTTCTAAATCACTGTTTAAGACAACACTGTCGTAACCTTGTAAAAGTGGATATAAAAATTCGTGTACGCTAATCGGGGTATTATTTGCATAACGTTTAGCAAAGTCGTCGCGTTCCATCATACGGGCTACGGTATAGCGGCTAGCAAGCTGAATAATGCCCCGTGTTCCTAAAGCATCGCACCATTCACTGTTGTAGCGGATTTCAGTTTTAGCGGGGTCTAGTATTAAACTGGCTTGTTGATAATAAGTCTGTGCGTTTTGTTTAATTTGTTCTGCTGTTAAGGGTGGGCGGGTGGTGTTACGCCCAGACGGGTCGCCAATCATACTGGTGAAATCACCAATCAAAAAAATCACCTGATGCCCTAAATCTTGTAATTGTCGCAATTTATTCAACACGACTGTATGCCCTAAATGAATGTCAGGTGCAGTCGGGTCTAAGCCCAATTTAATACGTAGTGGTATACCTGTGGCTACTGATTTTGCCAGTTTATTCACCCATTCATTGTGTGGTAGTAACTCTTGTGTGCCGCGTAAAGAGACTTGCAAAGCGTGCTGTACTGCATCGGTGATGGGGTAAGGTGTGGGTGATATAGCAGTATTCATAAATTTAAATGTTTGAGAAAATATTGTCTCATCATTTTATAGGATATGAATATTGCTTGTTTTTAACGCTACAATAAAGTTTAGTGTGAGGTTTAATTTAAGATCACATTAAATTACTTGACTTTTTAAACGAATTATTAAAATGACTCAATCAATCAATCAATCAATCAATCAATTAAATCATTATTGATCTGTTGTCTAACTATTGTACCGATAGCCAGTATCGCAGGTGATCCATCTAGTATGGGTGATATTGTTGGGCGTGACTTAGATGCCTTTGGTGTTAGTGCAATAGGTCATGTTGGCATGTGGACTGGCGATTCAGTATTAGAGGTTCTAAATGAAAGTTCGGTCATTCAATTAAATAATTTAACAAACTTTAAGCAAAGATCTGCTTATTGGGGTGCACGCTACGGAAAAGGTTACAATCAATACACTATGGTTTTAAAAGGCTGGGATCAACGTAACTATAGACCTTCATACACATATACTGCACAATATTCTGAAGGTGGAAAGTATGAACGCAAATGTAAGTCATATTACTGGCATGGTGGATGCGGATCTTATGGTTGGGTGATGAGTCGTGCAGTTTTTCGATGTGATACTTTTGTAAATTATATGTATTTAAAAGGTACAAATACTAATTTAGTATCTATCACTTCTCCAGCGTTTGTCTATAACGCTATGCCCTATAGCCGTTAGTATTTTTAAACAGTTTTACTCTTAATTTAAAGGGTAATGCTGTTTTTTAAATTAAAAAGGATTTATATTATGAACAAAAAAACGGCTTTGGTCGCTACCATATTGATTGGATTATGTTATCTATTATTTCAATATCTAAAAAATGAAGGTGTGTTGTTAAAAAAAAATACAATTAACTCACTACAACCGCCCAATTCATTTATACAGCACACTGTAAACCGTACTGGTTCTACGGCTAATTTAAGTCATTCTGATACAAAAAAAGAAGATAACTCATCTGATTATGTTAAAAAATTACTTTCTGTGAAAGATAAAAAATTAGACGCATTAGTGTTTAATTTTTTGAATGATAAAAACATATTACGTTCTGAAAAAATAAAAATATTATTGAATGTTTTAGAAATTAGCAGATTTGATTCAAATCAAGGTTTATATTTTATAGATGTATTGGGTTCTTTGAAACCTATAGAAGTTGCCGATAAATTAATTAAAATATTTCAATTTACCCATTTATCAATTGATGCTAAAAATGCTATTTTACGAGTTTTAGCTCATTCTTATGGATTAGATCCAGCCCATTTACCACCCAATACTGCAAAATTAATTGCTCAAAAAAGTATCCTTATCCAAGATTTTTTTAACCAACAAATTCAAAATCCGAATAATAAAGAGGTATTTAAACAGGCTATTCAACTATACCCTTCCGTTTCATCAACCAAGGAAGTTGCTTTATTAAATAATGCACTCATAAAAAATCAGGGTTTAATCTCAATCCCAGAAGCATTAACTATTCGGCTAGATTCAGCTTTAGCCACACAAACTATACAACAAAATGATTTACCGCAACTGCTTAACAGTGTTAAAAATACGCCGTTTAATCAAGACATTAAACAAGAGTTTAATGCTCGTTTATTTAGTTACCTTAAAGACGCAGAAGCGGCTATTGTTGTGCAAGATGCAGTTCAATCGATTATTGTTGAATATATTAAAAATCAACAACCGATTTTAGATATTAATCATGCAGATTTTAATACATTGAGTAATTATTTTAACTGGCTACAGTCTTATGCAACAATGTCATCTAACCAAGTCAATAAAAATATTTTTATCTCAGACTATGCTATTAAATCAGCAACTGCGATACAGCAAGCTGCTATTATCGTGTTTGCAGATGACAAGTTAGCAATACAATTACAACAAAATTCTCTTATACAAAGTAACTTACAAAAAGAATTAGCTAATTCTAATTTGACTATAAAAGCAAAGCAAGTCATACAAGATGCTATTCAACGATTAAATCAAAGCAATTAGTGCTAATTTAACATTACCGTACTTACTTTAAAACGCAAACGAAGTAAATACGTACAAGACATCACCATTGCCTAAATTGTTAGATAAGCGAGGCAAATAAATCATACGCATTTCAGCGTTTTTATTGCCTATACTCAACAAAGGAAATACGGCAGGAAACGGCATTTTCTTAAACATATCTGCACGCCGAACAACCGCAGGGGCTATTCCGCCCGCGATATACCAATTCTTATTATCTTGATTAAAATAATACGCTTTTTCATAGGTATAACCCACTTGATACTGCTTGTCTTTGTGTGAATCTAGCATCACTAAGCCAAAAATACCACGATGCGTATTGTCTTGCCGTATAGTTTTTGCCCAACCTAACCCTAAAGCACGTTCATTAAGTGTATCCAGTTTTTCCGGTGAATAACTTGAACGCCCATGGTGTGCCCAGCCTGATACCCATAACTGATTATCACCTTTTTGATAGACAGTTTTAACTTCTTGTACACCCGCATTCCAAGTATCTTTGACCCAATTGGCTTGGGCAGTAGATAGAATACACAGACTAAGCATCAAACTAGTAAGCAAGTAATTTTTTTTAAACATAAAATAAATATAAAACAGTAAACTATCAATGATTAACTATCAATAATCAATAATTCATTATTAACAATAAATAATAAATATTATTAATATAAATGCAATTAATCATTGTCTGAATCACTGTTTGGAACGAGTACGCCACCTACAAACTTAGCCGTACCTACTACACCATCAACGGCTAAACCGACTGTTTTAACAGCAGTCGCCGCGACTAAATCAACTAAAGCAATCGCGACACAGCCTTGCAAATTTAAACTGATTATCAATACAACGACTGTACGCTTCATGCAGATACCCATTGATTAACACTAGACAATGCAGCAGTTAAAGCCGCTGGATTATTTCCACCTGCCATCGCCATATCGGGTTTACCACCGCCTGTACCGCCGACTTGCTTTGCTACAAAATTAACTAAATCGCCTGCTTTAAAACGGCTGACTAAATCGGTCGTAACGCCAGCAATCAGTTGAAGTTTATCATCAGCCAATACACTGGCTAATACAATGACAGCACTGCCTAACTTAGCTTTAAGTTGTACAAGCATTTCACGCAAGGCTTGAGCATCAGCGCCATTTAATGTTGCGACTAACACATTCACACCGTGAACTAACTGTACTTGATTGATTAAATCAGCCCCTGCATAAGTGGCTAACTTAGCTTTTGCTATAGACAATTCTTTTTCAGAATTTTTTAATCCATCTTGTAAAGCAATAATTTTATCTACAAGTCCTTGAGGATTGGTATGTAACGAATTTGACGCTGCATTTAAAGTAGCTGCTTGTTGTTGTACGTAAGCTAAAGCACGATATCCTGTAACGGCTTCAATTCGCCGAACGCCTGCAGCAACACCACTTTCACTGATAATTTTAAATAGACCAATATCACCTGTATGGTGTACGTGTACGCCGCCACACAGTTCAACCGAATCACCAATATTTAATACGCGGACAGTGTCACCATATTTCTCGCCGAACAACATCATTGCACCCGTAGTTTTAGCTGTGTCCATGTCCATTAAACGGGCGGTAGTCGCTGCATTAGCAATAATTTCAGTATTGACACGGTGTTCAATCTCTGTGATTTGTACATCGGTAAGGGGGGTATTGTGTGCAAAATCAAACCGCGTTAATTCACTGGATACTAAACTACCTTTTTGTTGTACATGATTGCCCAACACATCACGCAAAGCTTTGTGCATTAAATGCGTTGCACTGTGGTTACGCACAGTAGCGGCACGGATTTGAGTGTCCACTTGTGCCTGAACGCGGTCACCCACTTTTAAACTGCCTTCTGTTAATACACCGTGATGCCCAAATACATCAGCCTTAATTTTTTGTGTGTCTTGCACTGTAAAAATACTATTGTTAAAAGTAATGAGGCCTTTATCGCCCACTTGTCCACCGCTTTCAGCATAAAACGGTGTGGTGTCTAATACAATAATGCCCTCTTGACCTGACTGTAATTGATTTACGGCAATTCCATCAATATATAAAGCTAAGACGGTAGCATTTTGCTTTAAGTTATCATAACCTACAAAATGATTACTTGCCCCTATGTAGTCTAAAGCTTTATCCATTTTGAATTTACCCGCCGCACGGCCTTTGGCTTTTTGTGCTTCCATTGCAATGTTAAAGCCTGCTTCGTCTACAGTAACAGAGTATTCACGGCAAATATCTTGGGTTAAGTCCAAAGGAAAGCCGAAGGTATCATGGAGTTTAAAAGCAAGTTCACCTGCTAAATGCTCACCTTCTTTTAACTGATTAATAGCTATGTTTAAAATACCCATACCGTTGGCTAGCGTTTCAAAAAATTTAGTTTCTTCAACACGTAAAATTTCAGTGATAGAGGTCGTGAAAGGTTGTCCATAACCACCTGTATGCCCGCCGTAAGTACTATGAAAACTATCAGCTTTCTCGGCAAGTTCGGGATAAGCCTCGCCCATTTGCTTAACCAATTCAGGCACTAATTTATAAAAGAACGGCTGCGTTTGCCCTAACTTATAACCATGGCGAATCGCCCGACGAATAATACGGCGTAACACATAACCACGCCCTGTATTATTCGGAATGACGCCATCACTGACTAAAAACGCACAAGCACGAATATGGTCAGCAATGACACACAATGACTTATTGTTTAAGTCGGTACAGCCCGTTTCACGGCTAGCTGCTTGAATTAAACCTTGGAATATATCAATTTCATAGTTGCTATGGACTTTTTGCAAAATAGCTGCTAAACGTTCTAACCCCATACCCGTATCCACACACGGGGCAGGCAAGGGCTTTAAACTACCGTCTGTTTGCATGTCAAACTGCATAAAGACATTGTTCCAAATTTCAATATAGCGGTCGCCATCTTGATCGGGTGAACCCGGTGGACCACCTACAACGTCTTCACCGTGGTCATAAAAAATCTCACTACAAGGCCCGCAAGGTCCTGTATCTGCCATCATCCAAAAATTATCTGATTGATATTTTTCGCCTTTGTTATCACCAATACGTACCACACGTTCGGCAGGTAAGCCAATGACTTGCGTCCAAATATCATAACTTTCTTGGTCATCAATGTATACCGTTGCCCATAATTTTTCAGCAGGCAATTGATAGACTTGTGTGAGTAATTCCCAAGACCACATCAAGGCATCACGCTTAAAATAATCACCAAATGACCAATTACCCAGCATTTCAAAAAATGTGTGGTGTCTTGCGGTATAGCCCACATTTTCTAAATCATTGTGTTTGCCCCCCGCCCGTAAACAGCCTTGTACACTGGCAGCACGCACGTAAGGACGTTTGTCTGTACCTAAAAATACATCTTTAAACTGTACCATGCCACTGTTGGTAAACATCAATGTAGGGTCATTGTGTGGGACTAAGCCAGAACTAGCAACCACAGTATGCTGCTTACTGACAAAAAAGTCTAAAAACTGCTGACGAATAAGAGAAGCTTTCATGGGCGTAATAAAATGAGAGTTATTTTAATAAAAAGCTAAAAAACAATAGCATAACAATGTTATAAATAATATATAAATAATATATAAATAATATATAAATAATATAAATAATGTTATAAATACTGTTGTGAATAATATTATATTTTAGCCGTTCCCTAGACAATCTTTAAACTTGTGCTGATAAAAATAATCATAAAAAATAATCATAAAAACAATCATGAATACTTTAAATTTTCCTCTTCATATTAACAATATCAATCACATCAATCACATCAATAATATCAACAACATCAAAAGTATTATTGGCGATAATAATCAAATAATGACTTGGCAATGTGTGATGTTATGTTGGGGTAATAAGTATTCTACAAGCTTAATTATTAATTTAATGACACATATTAGGCAACATAGTCAAAAAGCTGCACAGTTTGTACTCATTACAGACACCATTAAGCCTGAATTATCAGTGATAGCTAACGTTACGCAAGTATTATTGCCTGAATATTTTAATCAAAATTTATTTAAAGCCGCAGGTTGCCAAGCTAAATTAGCGATGTTTGAACGGGGTGTTTTACCGACTGATTTACCTGCAATTTATATTGATTTAGATACGGTTGTATTGGGTGATTTAAGTATGGCTTTACAGTATTTAGACACCCCAAAAACAATCGCTTTGTTTCAAAGTGCTATCTTGCCGTTTGGTAAAACAAGTCAAACAATCGCCCGATTAAGCCATAAACGCTATTACGCACGCGGTAATTCATCAATTGTGGTATTTCAACCCAGCCAATGTTATTATATTGCCGAACAATTTAAATGGTATTGCCAACAATATCAGTGCCTTGAACAGCAGCAATTTGTATTTAAACCTTTACAGGCTGATGAGCGGTTTATTAGTTGGATAGCACAAAATACTGTGCGTGCTTTGCCCAATACATTTGCGGTTAAATTTCCCACTGAATTTATGTTTCCCTTTAAAGCGTGGCTATACATGCGTGCAAAATTACCGTGGGTGATTCGTCGTCGCCAAAATTTAGTTGCGATTACTTTGAATGGACTAGACATTAAACCTGAAAAATTACAAAGCCTGCAAAACGGTGATATTATCACTGACCATAAGCAGCGTTATTTAATTTGGTCAAACAGTGTGATGGGCGTTTCCAAACAAAAAATTTTAAAGTTTTATCAAGGCATTAATCATTAACGTATAAATGCTTGCATTGTTTGTTTAAACTTAGCCAGTTTTGGGGTAATGAGTGCAGCACAATAACCTTGATTTGGGTGTCTTGCATAGTAATTTTGATGATACTCTTCTGCCCGATAATATAAAATATCAGGCGAATAAGCTTTAATTTGCGTCACTATTGTTGCAGTAGTCCCTGATTGTATTTCTTTTAGTACGGTTTGTACGGTTGCTGCTTGTTCATCAGACAACGTTAAAATAATACTGCGGTATTGTGTGCCTATGTCATTGCCTTGACGGTTTAAAGTAGTCGCATCATGGGTATAGAAAAAAATATGTAATAATTGTTCATAGCTGATGATATTAGAGTCAAACTGTATTTTGACTACTTCTGCATGACCTGTAGTGCCTGTACAAATAGTTTCATAAGTAGGGTCTAATGTGTTACCTGCGGCATAACCGCTTTCAACGGATTGCACACCGCAAACTGCTAAAAAAACAGCTTCGGTACACCAAAAACAACCGCCGCCTAATATTGCCGTTTCAAAAGCGGGTTGATTCAATATTGATGTTTTTGTTGATATATTTATTGATGTATTAGTAGGTGTGTGCATTATTTTAGGTGAATGAATAGGCTTTAATTGAATTAATACCAGTCGCTTTCAACGGATAGAGAGTGGCGTAGTTTTGAAAAAATATGGGTGTAACCACCATTACTATCAGCTGCATTAAAAATGGCACTGCCCGCGACAAACGTATCAGCCCCCGCTTCTGCTATTTGAGCAATATTGTCTACTTTAATACCACCATCAACTTCTAGCCAAATATCAATACCCGTTTCAGCTTTCCAAATATCTAGCTTTTTACGTGCAGCAATGATTTTAGGCAAAGTAGACGGAATAAAACTTTGCCCACCAAAACCAGGATTAACACTCATAAGCAGTATCATATCTAAGTGAGGCATAACATAATCCATATACGCTAAAGAAGTCGCAGGATTAAAAGCTAAACCTGCTTTACAGCCATGTTCACGAATTAAAGCCAAAGTACGGTCAATATGACGGCTGGCTTCTGGGTGAAAAGTAATGATATTAGCACCTGCCTTAGCAAATAAAGGAATTAAAGCATCAACGGGTTCAACCATCAAATGTACATCAATAGGTATAGTTGCATGCGGTTTAATGGCTTCACAGACTAGTGGACCCATTGTTAAATTGGGTACATAGTGGTTGTCCATCACATCAAAATGAATTAAATCTGCCCCCGCTGCCTGAATGGCACGCACCTCGTCACCTAAACGAGAAAAATCAGCGGATAACAAAGAAGGGGCAATACGGTAGGTCATAATATGATGAATTTAAAAAAGTGTTGTAAATATTTTAATAATGGTAAGCTATCACTTATAACTCATTGAGTAAGCTGCTTTTAATAAAAGCAAAATATTCGCGCAACCTGGCGTTATAACGAATAAGTAACGGTGTGGATGCAGCTACAGTACTGACGATAGGTAAATTTAATTTATGTGCAATTGCTTTCGCACGAGGCAAATGAAAATCACTACTCACAATCATAATGCGGGTAAATAATGGATCAAGGTCTGGTAATAAAGCTTTAGCAAAAACTAAATTTTCATAGGTACTGGTACTACGCTCTTCCAATAATATACGACTAGGCTCTACACCACGCATCATTAAATAATCTGCCATAACAGCCGCTTCAGATTTTATTTGATTAGTGCCAATACCCCCTGCTAACAAAATATTTGCACTGGGTAAACGGCGTGCTTCTGTTAGGCCTTTGTCTAACCGTGCCTGTAGTGTTGGTGTGGGTTGATTGTTTTTTAAGCCACTACCTAATATTAAAATGACGTTAGGCGGTACATTTACTACAGTATCAGGTTGTATTACCCACGAAAAAAATAATATTAAAGAGATTAACCAAGCACATAAACTAATACGGTATACCGTATAAATTAAACGGTATATCGGGTGGTAAAGCAAGTATTGTCGCCATACTTGACGGTATTTAAATACAATTAATCCCAGTGAACCCAGCAATAAAGGAATCATTGTTCCTATATTAAAAACATCTAAAAAGGTTAGCACAACAGCGTTTAAGATCAATAAAAAGCTAAACAAAGCCAAAATATAGTCTTTGATTAATATTAGTCGTAAAGTAATTGGGTGCATTACAATGCTAAATCCAAGTGTTGCCAACATACGCTGACGGGTAAACGTTTGCCGCCCGGTTTTTGTATTTCAGTGATACGTAATACACTGTAATGTTGATGGTTTAATTCTGCAGCACAGACTATGTCAAGCCCTGCTTCGGACAAAGACACAATATCACCGATTTGATGTGTAGTAATTTTTGATAAATAATCGCTGCTAACGTGTGCTGCCCACACTTTATAACTATAATCATCACCGTTTTTATTGGCATATTTAAAGCTACAGCCTGGTGTAGGATCAAATGCCCGTATTTGATTTGCTAAGCTACTCGCAGGTAAGTACCAGTCTAAAACGCCGTGTTCGCGGGTTAGTTTATGGGCATAAGTTACGTCATTTAAAGATTGTGCAACAGGTTTTAAGTGTCCAGCAACAATAATATTTAAATATTGGCACAATAAATTAGCACCAGTAATCGCTAAAACATCGTGTAGTTGCCCTCCCGTTGTATACGGCGTTATTTGAACGGCTTCTTTTACATAAATATCACCTGTGTCTAAACCTAAAGCCATCTGCATTAATGTAACTCCACTGTGGGTATCGCCTGCTTCTATCGCCCGTTGTATTGGTGCTGCCCCACGCCAACGGGGTAGTAAACTGGCATGAATATTAATACAGCCTGCAACAGGTAAATTTAAAGTCCATTGTGGCAGTATCAAGCCATAGGCTGCGACAACTATCACATCGGGCTTTAATGTATTGAGTGCCGCGTAAGCCATGTATGCATCTTCAGAATATTGTCCGTCCAACTTTAAACTCTGTGGTTGGTATACAGGAATACCATATTGTGTAGCCGTTTGCTTAACTGGGCTGGATAATATTTTCATACCCCGTCCAGCAGGGCGGTCGGGTTGAGTAAAAACAGCAATGACTTCATAATTTAATGAGGTGTCAGCCATGAGCAATGACTTTAAAGCAAAGTCAGCAAAAAGTGGTGTGCCTGCAAAGACAATTCGCATTGTTTAGCCTATTTAGAGTCCATTGCATGGATATCATACGTGTTTTTATCCGTATTTTTATTTGTATTTTTAGATGATTTTGCAAATTTTAAGAATTTATTTTTAATACGTCCTTGCTTAAGCTGGGACAAGTGTTGGACAAATACTTTACCGTTTAAATGGTCTATTTCATGTTGAATACACACACTTAATAACTCGTCTGCCTCTAATTCAAAAAAGTTGCCTTGAATATCTTGTGCTTTTACACGAACAAATTTAGGACGCTTTATATCTTCATACACATCAGGTACTGATAAGCAACCTTCTTCCCATGCTTGCAGGTCAGAGCTTGCTGAAATAATAACAGGGTTAATTAATATTATTAATTGATTAGAATCTTCACTACAGTCTACACAGATAACGCGTTGATGGACATTAACTTGCGTTGCTGCTAAACCAACACCAGGTGCTTGATACATGGTGTGGCTCATATTACGTACCAATGTGTTGAGTGCTTCATCAAACTGAATAACTGGCTTAGCAACGATATGCAGACGTGGGTCTGGATATTGCAAAATATCCAGTAAAACAGGGTTGGGCATACTATACTCCTTAGCATAAATGGCTTAAATTAGATGTACTGCCAATATACTAAACTTATTGATTACTTTCCTTAGAATGGAACTGCTAAACGGAGCTAATAAATAATAAATTAAATAATAAATTAAATAATAAATTATAGTTTAGGCAGTCCATCGGTTTAAATATAAATTAAATAATATTAAATATTTGAAGTAATAAATTCAGTTAATTGTGTTTTACTTAATGCCCCTACTTTAGTTGCTACCGCTTGACCATCTTTAAACAGCATTAATGTTGGAATACCACGAACACCAAATTGAGCAGGTATCGTTTGATTGTCATCGACATTCATTTTTGCAATGGTTACTTTGCCAGAAAGTTCAGTGGCTAGGGCTTCCAAAGACGGGGCAATCATCTTGCAAGGACCACACCATTCGGCCCAAAAATCTAAAAGTACAGGTTGATTAGACTCTAGTACATCGCTTGTAAAGCTAACATCGGTTACGTATTTAATTGAGTTGCTCATAATTTGATAGTCTGTAAGTTAAAATAGTAAATTAAATAAAAACTAAATAGTCATGTTTTTAAACTGACTAACGGCTAATAATAGCGGCACTGGCCATTAATTCTTCCAGTAACGCCAACGATGTTTTACCGCTCATCATATAGGGATTAATCTGAATTGTATCAGAGTATTTTAATAGTAAAGAAGGATTGACCTTAGTTAAATTAACTTGTCCCATTGACCAATCGCTAAATTTACGGTGTGCAATTTCTTCAAAATCTAAAATAACAACATCGCTATGGCGTTTATCTTGACTAATAGTGTTATACAGTGCGTTTACTTGTTCACGTCCACCTTCTAGTAACTGCATAACAATTGTATTATTATAAATAAGTACCCCTGTAATCCCTTTTGCAGTGTTGTGTTGTCGCGAAGTAGATAAAATACTTTCGGTTAATTCAGTGACAGCAGCATCAGATAAGTTGTTTAAACGGCTAATATAGAGTAAGCGAACTAACATAAAAATGTATTCCTCAAAGAGTTATAGTTTTTAGACTATTTTATTTGTAATTAAAATAAATATACAACATACAAGATATAACAACACTTAGTTAATGAGTACTTATCAATAATAAGTCATAACAGTAGTCATAATAAATATGAGTAAGTACTATTGATGCGGTCTTTAGGGATTTTTACCCGGTAATAATGCAAGAAATTCACGGCGAAGATTAGGATCTTTTAAAAAACTACCCCGCATGACTGAATTAATCATACGGTTATCACTGTCTTTAACGCCACGCCAGCTCATACAAAAATGTTCAGCCTCCATCACAATCGCTAAACCATCAGGTTGAGTTTTATCGGCAATCATATTGGCTAGTTGAATAACAGCTTCTTCTTGTATTTGCGGGCGATTCATAATCCACTCTGCCATACGCGCATATTTAGACAAACCAATGACGTTGGTATGTGCATTAGGCATAATACCCACCCATATTTTACCAATTACAGGACAAAAGTGGTGTGAACACGCACTGCGTACCGTAATTGGACCAACAATCATTAACTCGTTTAAATGTTCAGCATTTGGAAACTCGGTTACCACAGGTGGGGCAACAAAGCGGCCCTTGAATACCTCATGAATATACATTTTTGCGACACGTCTAGCAGTATCTTGGGTATTATGGTCATTGACTGTGTCAATAACCATACTATCCAAAACACCTTGCATTTTTTGTGCGACTTCACTAACCAATCCGTCTAATTCACCGTCTTGAATATAGGCAGAAATATTATCGTTCGCGTGAAACCGTTTTTTATCCGCAATAATTCTATTACGAATAACCTTAGACAAGGGAATACCTTCGTCTATTAGCGTATTAGACATATCATCAATTATGTTTAATGGATTAAGTACATTTTTTTTCATATTTATATGTTTATGATAGTTTTATGAGTTTATATTTTTATTATTTTATATTTAATGGGTATTAACGCATTTTTGCTCTTCTGTCATTTTTATATAAAGCACCCAGTTCATTGTTAAGGCTAGGGCCTGCAAATATAATATAACCCCCTACAAAGTTAGCCGCATTAACAGGAAAGTTTAAAATAATGATAGTTAAGGTAAAACCAAACCCTGATTGAATAATGGCTTGTTGTAAGTCTGAAAGAACAAAGCTACCTACAGTGCCTGTACGAAAAGATGCAAGACCAACACTATTTATTGCAAAAACACCGACAAAAGCCCAAGTTACTTTAAGCATGATTTGAATAGTCACCGCACTAACTGCCATTAATACCCCTAAAGAAAGCATTAAACCTACCCAAGTAGTAAATACATCTCGCGTAGTTTTATACAATGCAGCATAGGCTGCTAAGGGGAATAAAGCCATTCCGAAACGCGTCATGACTTCATTAAACAACATCAGCAACAACCCCGTAATTTGTGGTGATACAGTAAAGGTTAATGCCATAGTCAGCAGTGAGGATTTAAGGCTATTGACATACGTAGAGTTGATACTACTAAATATATTACCCGTTGTTATTGCTGTATTTAGCAAGTTAAGTGAGTCCTGCATTTGTTTTCCACCTGGTTCTTCTATACCTGTAAAGCCACTAATAAGCATAGTTCTTAAGGCCATTATAAAATCTAAAGGCGCTGTTCCAGATTTCAAAAGAGCCAATACACCACATACGACTAGTAGGTGATAGAGTAATTCTTGTACGTCGGGATTTCTTTCATCTTCACTGGTCTGCCTAGATAAAATAACAAAACCGTAGCGCATAATCACAACTGTTTCAATAGAGACAGCAATAAGACCAATTGCATCTACCATATTAATGTACGCTTGGTCCATTCTCGTAAAGAATAGTCCACGTATCATTGCTGAAATACCTGAAAAAATAGTGTAGGCTAACGGATCCATATTATGTTTCCTTTTTTAAAAATATCTGAGATAAAACACCATCAATTGAGTGACTTGCTTATTCTTTTATTGTTAAATACGGAATTAGGTAAGTAAATAAATAAATAAATAAGTAAATAAGTAAATAAGTAAATAAGTAAATAAGTAAATAAGTAAATAAGTAAATAAGTAAATAAGTAAATAAGTAAATAAGTAAATAAGTAATTATCTGTATTGTGCAATAATATGTCAGTTTACGTTAAGCGTGTAACACGCTCTACCTCTGCCAAACTGGTAATACCTTGATCAATTAAACGTTGTGCATCTTGACGCAATGTTGTTAGTCCTTGTGCTTGTGCCATAATTCGCAACTCAGCTTCAGGTAAGCGTTGGTGAATAGCTTGAGCTAATTTTGCATCAACAGTCAGTAACTCGTAAATACCTAAACGCCCCGAATACCCCGTATTGTTGCAAGCAGCACAACCCAGTGCTTTATAAGTACGTATATTAATTCCATCAATATTAGGACTATCAATCGTTACTTTACACACTTCGCATAGCTTACGTAATAAGCGTTGTGCCACTACACCAATTAAACTGGAAGACAACAAAAACGGCTCAACACCCATATCTGCTAGTCGTGTTACTGCACCGACTGCATCATTGGTATGCAAAGTTGCTAATACTAAATGCCCAGTTAAGCTGGCTTGTACTGCAATATCCGCAGTTTCGACGTCACGAATTTCACCAATCATTACCACATCGGGGTCTTGTCGCAAAATTGCCCGTAATGCAGTAGCAAAGCTCAAATCAATTTTACCATTGACTTGTGTTTGCCCAATACCTGCCAGTTCATATTCAATTGGGTCTTCCACCGTTAAAATATTGGTAGTACTGGCATCTAAACGTTTAATCGCTGAATACAAAGTCGTTGTCTTTCCACTGCCTGTAGGCCCCGTTACTAAAACAATACCATAAGGCTGCTTAATCAATCGGTCAATCGCATCACGCGTATTGGCTGCCATACCCAACGCGGTTAAGTCTAGCCGTGCATCTGTTTTATCTAATAAACGCAATACCGCCCGTTCATTGCTATTTGAACTGCTACCTACAGGCAGTGTAGAAACACGCACATCAACGGGTCTACCCGCTACTCTTAACGCCATACGGCCATCTTGTGGTAATCGTCGCTCTGCAATATCTAAATTGGCCATAATTTTGATACGGCTCACTAAAGCGGCATGTAAACTTCGTTTAGGTCTAGCAATATCACGTAAAGTACCATCTACTCGAAGACGGACAACAGTGTCTGTTTCAAAAGGTTCAATGTGAATATCACTAGCTCCTTCGCGTACTGCTTGAGTCAGCAAGGCGTTAATCAACCGAATAATCGGTGCATCAGCAGCACTGTCTAATAAATCTTGTATTTCTGGAATATCGTCCATTAAACGGTTTAAATCAGCTTCTTGCCCTGCCGCGTCGGCCACACTTTGCGCACTACCTTGTAAGGCAGTATGGCCATATTGGGCTTGTAAAGCTTCTGCAAACGCATCAATACTTAAAGTGTGTATATGTTCAGCACGGCACACACCATGACGCTGCATCACTTCATTCAAGGCGTGTTTTGAAGTGCTTAGGCTTTTAGTGATACATAAAAAAGCGGTTGTATTATCTTTGTTACTATCATTATTATTAATATTATTTTCAGTAGTATTTTCGGTATTATCTTCAGTACTATTTTTGTTATTATCTAAAGGTGGCGTACTGTATTTATACCATGCAAAAATACTGTGTGTTTTTGCAAACGCATAAGGCAATAAAGGCTGAACAGTACTCATGGTTTATTAGATGTTTCAGGCTTAGTTGCATTAAGTGTACGGGTGTTTGAAGTGGTTTTGAGTACGCTAGCTGGGCTTAGCAATAAACTAGGCTGCATCATTACTGATGTGTTGGGTGTCCAATTAGGCAATAAAGGCCCACCTGTTACGGGCAATAAACGGCTGTGTTGTGGTTGAGCCGCTTCTTGCAGTATTCTTAAACCCTCATAACGCTCTTTAGTGAGTAAATCACTACTTTTGGCATCACTAATAATCACAGGACGTAAAAAAATCATTAAATTAGTTTTAATGCGTTTACGGCTTTGTGATTTAAATAGGTGACCAACCCACGGCAAATTACCCAATACAGGGACTTTATCAACGCCATCACTGTAGCTGTCTTCAATTAAACCACCAATAACCACCACTTGACCACTTTCTACTAAAACATTGGTTTCTAAAGAACGTTTACTGGTAATAATACCCGCCGCTAAGGTTTTATCTTTAACAGCACTAATTTCTTGATAAATAGCCAGTTTAACCGTACCACTTTCGCTGACTTGTGGGCGTACCTTTAGCGTTAATCCCACATCTTTTCGCTCAATGGTTTGAAAAGGATTCGTAGTATTGCTACCACTACCGCTTTGTGAATAGCTTCCTGTAATGAAAGGAACATTTTGTCCAATAATTACTTTGGCTTCTTCATTGTCTAGTGTAGTAACATTTGGCGTTGATAAAATATTGGCTTGTGCTTCATTTTCTAAGGCTTGTGCTAAAAAACCTAAATTTAAAAATTTCTCACCCAATACTTTTGAAACACCATTTGTCACTCCCAAGACAAATCCTGCACCTGCTAAAGCATTGACATCTTTTGCAGCATCTTGAATATTGACACCATTGTTACTGGCTCCAAAACTAGTGCCGCTAAATGCAGCACTACCTGATGCTGCTTTAGACAAACCGTTTAACCATTGCACACCAAATTGTGCTGCTTTTTCACTACTCACTTCAACAATTAAACTTTCAATATACACTTGAGCGCGTCTGACATCTAGCTGTTCAATGATACCGCGTAAATTTTGATAGACTAATTCAGGGGCAGTAATAATCAAAGTGTTGGTGGTTGCATCTGCTTGTACAATACCGCGTTCAGCTGCAGGGCTATTTAAAGCAGATGTTGTAGTTGTATCAGCAGCTGCACTGGTTTCGCCGTTCATGACTGCGCGTAATGTAGCGGCTAACTTAGTCGCGTTTGCATTTTTTAAGTGAACAATATTAACGTTATTGTTACCATTTTTACTACTAGGTACATCTAATTTAGCAATGAGTTGCTTGGTTTGTTCTAACGCTAGATAACTACCTGCTTTAACAATTAAACTATTACTACGAACTTCTGCCAATGCACTGGTACGCTGTATGATTTGACCTACATTATTAGTAGCACCTGTTGCATCTTGTAGGCGTTGTAACAAGCTAGCAATATCTACTGCACTGGCATGTTGTAGCGTAATAATTTCTGTCGGCGGTGCCAGTGGTTTGTCAATTTCATTTAATAATTTAGCGATGCGTTGTAAGTTTTCTGCGTAATCTGTGATCACTAAAGCATTGCTACCTTGCACTGCACTGGCGATATTGTTAGGTGCAATTAAAGGCCGTACAATAGCCAATGCTGTCTGGGCACTTTCATGTTGTAATTTAAAAATTTGAGTTAATAATTCATCGCCACGTTTATTAACAGTAGAGCCAGAACTAACACTGCCGCCTTGTAGTTTACCGTCAGCTTCAGGAACTACTCGTAAAGTAGCCCCCATATCTATCGCACTGTAACCTGACAAACGCAATTGTGTCAGCATTTGTTGGTAAGCCTGTTCGCGTGTTATTGGTGTATCGCTTTGTACATTAAGCGTTCCTTTTATTCTAGGATCAATGACTGCTGTTTTACCCACTAATTCAGCAATAGTACGCACGACTGCTTCTAACTCTGCATTTGCAAAACTTAAAGTAACTTTATTGTTCCTCGAGCGAGTAATAGAGGGATTATTATTGGCTGTCGGATCAACTTGTGCATAAATGGATGTGCTAAACAGGCAGCTACTACCAAGCAAGCTACTAATAATTAAAGTCATTACTTTCATATTCATAAAAGATGATTCACACTGTTTAGAGTGAGGTGCATTCAAATTTCGTAAAGAAATAGTATTTAATCGGTTCATTTAAACATTGTAGCAATAGACTAATAAAATAATAAAATAATAAAAAATAGTAAAATAGTAAAATAGTGAAATAGTGAAATAGTGAAATAGTGAAATAAATTAATTTGCAGTTTATTAATAAATACAATTATAATAGTGGATTAGTAGGTATTGTTTTTTTAAGCAAAGCCGAGATGGCGGAATTGGTAGACGCGCGGGACTCAAAATCCCGTTCCGAAAGGAGTGTGGGTTCGATTCCCACTCTCGGCACCACTGGTAAGCATAGTAAAATGGGCGGTTAGTTCAGCTGGTTAGAATACTTGGTCGACATCCAAGGGGTCGCAGATTCGAATTCTGCACCGCCCACCAGTTTTTAAAAATATTTGTAACGAAATAAACTAAACCTATTTACTTGACTAAAACTAAATATAGCTAAACATAAACAGTTTATATACACCATACATGTATTAAAAATTAGCTAATCATTATTTTTTATTAAAATAATACAACTGGTAATGTCATATCAACTGATTTTTTAATGGAACATATTATGTATTTAGTTTGGTTAGGTGTCATACTCGTGTTGTGTAAATGGTTTGAGATTCTATTCTTTAAAGATTTAAGCTGGTGGTGGATAATAGCCCCGCTGATACTGGCGTTTATTTACTTTGAGGTATTAGAGCCAATGTTTGGTTGGGATAAAAAAAAGGTTTATGACAAAGCAGATGAATATAAGCGAAAACGCATTCAACAACAATTAAAAAATCGGTAGTGGTACAAATACAACTTAAAGATAAATTAATTATTAGTTATTAATGAGTAAATTGATTACTGTTTATTATTAAATATAATCATTCAGTATAAAGTATTGACATAAAAATCTGCCAT
>JBEDNN010000036.1:0-19737 GCA_041170585.1 Pseudomonadota bacterium
GTAGTGCTGGAATACTTTTTTCAATATCATTAGGATTAAAATCCGACAAGCCATAGGCAATACCTACAAAAGTCCCTAAAATTCCGATTGTAGTAAACATAGACGGAATTAAATCCAAGTCGTTTAGGTTTACTTTACCGTAATCTTTCTTTGCTATATTGAGTACATAGATTCCATAAATTAGATACGAAAACAATGCTATTGCAATAAATATTTCAACTATGTTCATTTTGCTTCAATATTTTTAAGTGCTTCGTTAATTATAGCTTCGCTAGTTGTTACGATTTTAAATTCAACTCTTCTTGACTTTTCGTTATCAATCGGCTGTTTACTGTCATAAGAAATTTTATAGTTCTTATCAACGGCTCTTCCATAAGAAAGTCCGTTAGCTGTAAGCCAATACTGCAAACTTTCTTGTTCAGCAGGCTGTAAATTTATAAAGCAGTTTTGTGTTCGTAAAAAAGCTAAAATATTTCTGCCCCTGTCTTGTGAAAGCTTCATATTGTCGATGTATGGGTCGCCTGATAGTCCGATTGGTTTTGTGTCTGTGTGTCCTTCAATTCTGATTTCAGCTATTTTTTCTTTATATTTTTTTGTAATACCACTGAAAGGTATTTTGGAATAAATTCTTTTAATATTATTTGAAAATGTTCTGTAATGTCTGCACTTCCAGTATTAAAAAGAACTTGCGGATTCGTAAATTTTATTGATAAATCATTGTCTAACTTTAAATCCCACCTTGCAAAGTCATTTTTAAAAGCATTATTTAATTCATTGTATAAAGCTACTTTAGATTCTTCATAATCTTTAAAAATTTGATTTTGTTGCTTTTGACGTTTCTCAACCAATGCCATGTAAGAAATTGACATAAACAAAAAAATTACCATTAAGACTGTCATTAAATCAGCTAAAGGTATCCAGTGGCTCTCTTTTTTTATCCCTGACATATTTTTCTTTTATTTAATTTTATTTATTAAAGGTATTAGGCTTATAGGAATTTTGTAAGTAATATTTAAATATTAAAATGATAAATAATAATAGATAATCACTAATCACTAATTATTAAGATAGCATAATAATATATGATCCATAATAATTAATATTTCATATTACTAAAAATATTTACTGCATTAATTACTTTAAACAAAAAACCTGTTTAAAATGCGTATTAGGCAATGGCAGTAAAACCCAAGATTGAGTTTTATTATTTTTTATCCAATATAACCAATTGGGCGTAGTCGGTGGCTTATTTTTTATACTTAAGCGTTGTACGCTGTTAAAACCTTGCAATCCATATTGGTCTACTGCACTGACTTGTACAGTATAAGTGCCTTCTTTTAATTCGGCAGGCAAAATAGGTTGCGTAGTTAAAGTTTGAATATCAGGTACTGTTGTATTTAATTGATCTATACTCAGTGGTGTAATCAAAGAAGATTCACTGTATATATTTAATTTAAATAAATGCGTAGCTTGATTAATAATAGGTAGTGGTTGATCAATAGTAATACCTTCTATTTTAGTACAATCCCATTGCGGTGCGGGCAGTAGTGCAGTTAGCGTAGGGAGTTTTGAATCTTTTGTATATACACCTAATCCCTTTGACACTAATATCAAATTATCTTGATTAGTAATAGTATTTAGTTGTACACCACCTTCTAATACCTCTGTTGTAGCATAGCCCGTTATCATATCGCTAACACTAAATCGAGTACCACGAACGGCAGTACTCAATCGTTTAGACTTTACCGTATAATCAGATGATGGGTGATGAAGCGGCTTTACTTGCGATTCGGCACGGCCTTGTTCAATATGAATATGAATATTAAAAATATCGCTTTTAGCATAGCGACGCACGGTTGCTAGTAATACCTCTGAATCAGGTGAGACAGTTAATAGTGAACGGTCTGGAAACTCTATCAATGCAAAACTATTTTTACCTGTTTTGATAGTACTACCTTCGGGAATAATAGATAATGGTAGTTGCGTATTTTGATGAATAACTTGAACATTACCCTTAGTACTTAACATAATTGCATTAACAGGTTTTAAGTACATCCAATCAACTGGCAAACGAAATATTTGATTAGGCTTAACTGTCTTAGCCGTATCATTAGCTGCAATATGATTATAAGTATAAAATTGTTGTCTTTTAGTTTTATCAGCAGCCTCTTTTAAAAAATCAAACGCAATAGATTCAGGTGTTTCACCTAACTGTGCTCGATATAAATAGTGATTACGATATTTATTGTCTAACTTAGATACGTTATCATTCGGTATATCTGCGAATACTATACTAGAGAATATCAATGTTAGTAACGGTATTATAGTACGTACAGCAGTATTCATAATATTGTTTATTATATTTATTGTTTAATATATTTATCATACATAATATTATATAATTTATTTATATGTATAGTTATACAATATTAAGTTATAATTTATCATTTATTTTATTTAATTATTATCCTCTACATCTATTGACGGATCAACACAAACATCTAAACGATAGCCTACTGAATATACAGGTGCTAACCGCCAGCCAGCTTGTGGGCGTAAATTCAACCGTGTGCGTAAGCGTGAAACATGTGTATCTAATGTACGCGAACTAACATCTTCATCTCGTCCCCATACAGCATGAGCAATCTCATTGCGTGGTAAAGCACGGCCAACATTTTGAAAGAATAATACTGCTAATGAAAATTCTTTACTTGATAATTTAATATCTGCTTGATTTGGAATTGATAGTATTAGTGAAGATAAATCCGCCTTAACCCCTTCCATTAAAGGCTGCAAACTAGTAGGTTGGTAGACCGTTGTTAATTTTGTAGACTTAGCTGTTTGATACGTATGAAACCGTCGTAATAATACTTGAATGCGTGCCAACAATTCTGCAGGTCTAAAAGGTTTTACAAGATAATCGTCAGCGCCTGAACTTAAAGCAGCGACAATTTTAGATTCAGTATTAAAACTGGTCAAAAATAAAACAGGAAAATTATGCTTTAAACGAATTGCTCGTAAAGCATCTAAACCATTCATACCAGGAAAATCCCAATCTAAAATAACTAAGTGTGCCGATGACAAAGTAGTATCACTTAATAGCGATTCAGTTGAAGAAAATAATTTAACTTGCGCTTTGCCTAATAAAGTACGTTGTAATAAGTTCAAATGAACAACATCGTCATCTACAATCAAAATTAATGGTTCAGACATAAATACCCTATTTAAAAAATTAATAACATCAATATCATTAATATCGTTAATATAAATACAACATTATTTATTGTATAAGTATAAGTTAAGATATTAATAAGTGTTTTTTATTATTGTTTACTTTTATTTATTAAATACCCCATAGTATATCAGTATTTTTTAAATGTGCACGGTTCATTATATTAATTAATGGCCATGAACGTTGTTTAAGAGTAACTATTGGAAGTTCATTATATTTTTCTTTACTTAATTTATCTAAATTTACATCTTCATCTACATTTTTAATTTCATCTTCATTTATATCTTTACCTAATGAATCATTCATCAAATTTATACTATTTTCTATATTTTCTTCTACAGTAGAATTACCATTATTTTCATTTGCTAACTCTTTAAGATATAATTCATGAGCGAGTAAACCATCTTGAAGAATTATTAATTTTTTTGGTATCTCATCTGAAGTAATAATACCTTTAGGCATAAAATTCTTACCCATTAACTCCAATAAAATACGAGCATGCTCTTCTAACATTAGAAAATTTCCACCAGCTTTACTTTGAAAATAAATTAGCATTATTTATACCCTATATTTTATATTTTATATTTTATACTTTGTATATTAAATTTTATATAAAATGTATTATCTATAATTTAATTACTATTTTATTTACTAATATGGTATGTATTGATATTTATTGATATTTATTGATATTTAAATATATTGATAATTAAATGATTATTCAAAATAAGAAATATTATAAGGAATATTAAATAATATATATAAAGACATTATATCTTTTATCACTGCACAAGCCCCAGCAGCCAATAAATTATTGGCATCTGTATGTTGAGCACCAGCATAACCAATTACTGTTGCCCCTGCTGCAACACCTGCCGTCACACCTGTAACCGTATCTTCAATAATAACACAACGATTTATATCTACTCCAATCGTTTTAGCAGCTAACAAGTAAACATCGGGGGCTGGTTTACTGCGTACAACATTGTCTTTACCAAACATAAGCCCTTTAAACGCAGATAATAACCCAGTACGTCCCAATGTTATAGTCATTTTATGAAGATCAGCACCACTTGCTACAGCAAAAGGTATATTAGCACGCTGGATAGCAGTTATAAAATGTAATATATTTGGAATGGCACTGACTCGTTCAGCCAAGGCTTTATCTCTGGCTAATAAAAAGTCTTTGAAAAACGATTCTGGTGGTATATAACCAATTATCTTAATAATTTGCTCTACACTGTCACGTAATAACTTACCTAAAAAAACAGTCATCGTTTCCTCTACAGAGATACTTGCACCATAAGCGTTGAGTGTATCACAAATGACTTGATTAGTAATCATTTCACTGTCTACTAAAACACCATCACAGTCAAATAAAATAGCATCAAATTTCATTATAAAACCCTTTTAATAAAATAATTATTTTATACTAATTAAGTAATACTAATTAAGTAGTGCTAATTAAGTAGTGCTATGTAGATACATAAAACGCGGCTGCTTTATACCATCAACGATGACCTCTTCTGTAAAGATATTTAAAGGTCTTACCCAAAACCCCCGCTCACCATACAACGCTTGATAATATACCATATACTCTAACGTTTCAGAATGTTGAACCACGCCTAATACTTGATAAGGCAGTTTTTTATAGTGCTGATATATACCGTTTTTAATTGTTTTTAACATTTTAAAATTAATTTATTAAATTATTAATTTATATGTATTATATTTATAACTGATATTTATAATATATTATACTTATATTAATAATATAAATTATAATTAGTTAACATTTAACTGATTATAATTATTATCATCAACTAAATCAGGTATATCAGAGGTATCTGTTGTAATATCTACCAATATATTACTATCAAACTCATCAGCATCTACAATACGTTGCACACCTGATAACTGCGTACCCGCGTCTAACGCAATTAAAGTAACGCCTTGGGTTGAACGTCCCATCTCACGAATTTCAGCAACACGGGTACGTACCAATACCCCACCCGTAGTAATTAACATTAATTGGTCATCTGCATGTACTAAAGTTGCAGCAACTACTTTACCATTACGTTCAGTCGTTGCGATAGCAATCATTCCTTTTCCACCACGACCATGACGAGTATATTCAGTAATATTTGTACGCTTACCATAGCCATTTTCACACGCAGTTAAAACACTTTGTGTGTCATTTTCAGCGACTAATAAAGCAATAACGCGTTGTTCACCGTCTAAACGCATACCCCTTACGCCGCGACCTGAACGGCCAATAGGGCGTAAATCATTCTCATCAAAACGAACAGCTTTACCTGCATCAGAAAAAAGCATCACATCGTGTTGGCCATCAGTAATTGCAGCACCAATCAAAAAATCACCTTCATCTAAATTAATTGCAATAATACCCCGCTTCATAGGACGAGAGAAATCTTCCAAACAGGTTTTTTTAACAGTACCTTGGCTAGTCGCCATAAACACATATTTATCCTCAACAAAGGCTTTAATCGGCAAAACAACATTAATTTTCTCACCCTCTTCTAAAGGAAATAAATTAATAATCGGTTTACCGCGACTGGTACGCATACCTTGTGGTACTTCCCAAACTTTTAACCAATACACCCGCCCACGGTTGCTAAAACACAGCATCGTATCATGTGTATTTGCGACAAATAGTGTATCTATCCAATCATCTTCCTTTGTGGTACTGGCTTGTTTTCCACGGCCACCACGCTTTTGTGCACGGTATTCAGACAATAGCTGACTTTTAATATAGCCTGTATGAGACAAAGTTACCACCATATCAGTCGGTGTAATTAAATCCTCTGTTCCTAACTCTTGGGCATTCATTTCAATATGTGAGCGACGTGGATCAGAAAATTCATCACGAATTTTAATCAGTTCATCAGTAATAATATGTGTAACTCGCAAAGGTTTACTCATTACATCTAATAAATCTGCCGTCTGATGAATGACTTCTTTGTATTCGGTAATTATTTTATCTTGCTCTAAGCCTGTTAAGCGTTGTAAACGCATTTGTAAAATTTGGTCGGTTTGTTCTTCTGATAAATTGTATAAACCTGTTGATAATTGTAAGCCTATATCAGCAGATAAACCTGATGGTCTGTATTCATCAGCACTCACAACCATACCTTCTGGCGAACTGCGCATCAGCATTTCACGTACCAACGATGATTCCCAGCTGCGAGCTATTAAAGTTGCTTTAGCAGCAGGCGGATTCGGTGCAGCTTTTATAATATCAATAAACTCATCAATATTAGCCAGTGCAACGGCCAAACCCTCTAAAGTATGGCTACGCTTACGGGCTTCTTTTAATTCAAAAGCAGTACGGCGCGTAACTATCTCACGGCGATGGCGTAAAAAGCAATCAATTAATTGTAGTAAATTTAAAATACGTGGCTGGCCATCAACTAAAGCCACCATATTCATACCAAAAGAATCCTGTAATTGAGTCATTTTGAATAAGTTATTCAATATGACTTCTGGGACTTCATTGCGTTTTAACTCAATGACAATGCGCATACCTGATTTATCAGACTCATCACGCAAATCAGAAATACCTTCAATCTTTTTTTCATTCACTAATTCAGCAATTCGTTCAATGAGTGTTTTTTTATTTACTTGATAAGGAATCTCATCAACAATAATCGCTTGTCTATCAGTACTTTTAGAAATGGCTTCAATATGCGTTTTAGCACGCATAATAACACGTCCACGCCCAGTTCTATGCCCTTCACGAACCCCCGCTAAACCATAAATAATAGCACCTGTTGGAAAATCTGGTGCTGGGACAAACTCCATTAAATCATCAACTGTACACTGTTCATTACTCAATCTATGCAAACAAGCAGCTATAATTTCACCAAGGTTATGAGGTGGGATATTAGTTGCCATACCCACAGCAATACCTGTACTGCCATTAATTAATAAATTGGGTAGCCGTGTTGGCATTACCTTTGGCTCATGTTCACTGCCATCATAATTAGGACCAAAATCAACAGTCTCTTTGTCTAAATCACCTAAAATTTCATGTGCAATTTTATCTAAACGAATTTCTGTATACCGCATCGCTGCTGGGCTATCACCATCAACGCTACCAAAGTTACCTTGCCCATCAACCAATGTATAGCGTAAACTAAAATCTTGTGCCATACGTACAATAGTGTCGTATACGGCTGTATCACCGTGCGGATGATATTTACCAATAACGTCGCCCACAATACGGGCTGATTTTTTATAAGCACGGTTATGGTGATTAGACAATTCGTCCATAGCATATAGTACACGGCGGTGTACAGGTTTTAAGCCATCCCGAGCATCAGGTAAGGCACGTCCGACAATCACACTCATCGCATAATTTAAGTAACTTTGTCGCATTTCTTTTTCTAAAGAAATAGGTAAGGTTTCTTTGGCAAAACTAACCGTGGGTATAATTTTGGTGGTATGGTTTATTTCAGTCATATAGTGAACGCTTTTTTAATGATGTACATCATAATGACGCACATCAATGTGTGATATAAAATTTTATAATCTTTAATATAATTTTTAATAATATATTTAATAATATATTTAATAATATATTTAATATTAGATATATTTTTAATACTATAATATTTTTAGTATTATATTATTTATTATTATTTATGTTAAATATAACTTATTATTAATCTAACAAAGCCAAGCCTTTAGCACGCGCATCAGCAGCTGCTAAAGCAGCGTGAAATGCCTGTGCGACTTGCCGTGTGTGTAGTATATCCATCGCCGCCGCAGTTGTGCCACCTTTGGAAGTGACTTGTTCACGTAAAGCAATTAAATCTTCACCTGATTGTGCTGCCAATGCTGCCGATCCTTGTAGCGTTGCCAGTGCTAATTGTCTGGCTATACTAGGCGTTAATCCTAATTGAACACCTGCATCTAATAATGCTTGTGCAATATAAAACACATACGCTGGGCCGCTACCTGACAAAGCAGTGACTGCGTCTAACTGCATTTCTGTATCAACATAAACGGTTTGTCCAATACTGTGCATAATATCTTCTACTAATTTTTTATGAGCTAAAGTACATGACGGTGTTGCATATAAACCTGTAATGCCTTGGGCAATACGCGCTGGGGTATTGGGCATCGTTCTAATAATAGCAGAATGCCCACCTAAGGCTTCACTAATTTTTATAATAGAAACACCAGCCATAATACTAATAACAACGGTATTAGGTAATATTTTTCCGCACAATGATTTGGCAGCTTCACTAAATTGTTGCGGCTTAACGGCTAATATCAAAACATCTGCATTGATGTTTAATGGTTGAGCCGCATAATCCGTCTGCCAACGCAACAAAGTAGGCTGATGTGGTTCGGCAACACTTAATGTATAACAACCCGAATGATACAAACCTTGTACAATAGCACTAGCCATATTTCCAGCACCTAAAAAAGCGACATTTAATTTATTATCTAATACACTAATATTTTTTATCATATATTTTTCCTTACAATACTCTTACAATACTCTTACAATATTAATACCTAATACCTAATACAGATTTCATTAATATTTTTTTAATAATTATTTAATAATTATTTAATAATTATTTAATTTTAATAATGATATATATAATAAAATATTATTATAATATTTATCCTTATAAATATACTTATACTTATTAGTATATTTATACTGCAATGGGTGTATAAGTCAATCTAACATAAATGGGTGCAAAAGCGACTGCTTGGGTTATATTCACTAAACGCTCACGAGACAACTCTAGTAATGCTAAAAAACACACGACTAACATAGAAACCCCCTGTTGAATATCAAATAAATCTTTAAACTCAAAAAATGTACGTGTATTAAGCTGTTTTAAAATATGACTCATATACTCTCTTACTGATAAAGATTCACGAGTAATAACATGGTGTTGAATCAATTTAGCACGCCTCATTAAATCGGCCCATGCTTGCGTTAGGTCAATAACACTTACATCAGGATACTGAACAGTAATAGTGTGTTCAGTATAAACGGATACACGCATAAAGTCTCGATCTAATTGAGGTATTTGATTCAATAACTCGGCAGCTTGCTTAAACTGTTCATATTCAATTAAGCGTCTGACTAAATCGGCTCTAGGATCTTGTACTTCTGTTGTATCTTTTAGAGGCGGTGGCAACAATGTACGCGATTTAATTTCAATTAAAACGGCTGCCATTAATAGATACTCACCCGCTAAATCTAGATTATGAGTACGTATTTCATCAACATAACTTAAATACTGCTGAGTTAAGGCTGCCATTGGAATATCTAGTACATTAAAATTTTGTTTACGTATTAAGTATAATAATAAATCTAATGGTCCTTCAAAAGCTTCTAAAAAAATAGCCAACGCCTCTGGCGGAATATATAAATCATGAGGCATTTTAAATAATGGTTCACCATAAAGGTGTGCCAAAGCAAGTACTTTATCAGTTTTAGAGTGAGTAGGTATCTCGATTGACACAGTAGTTATTTTTAACGATTATTAAATTAAAAGTGATTATTAAAAGTGATTATTAAAAATATTTATTTTAATTTTTTATCAGGTATTGTTGCATATACATACGGTTTGTTAGGCACTTTATTGTTTTTATTTGATTGATTGGCTAAATCAGATAAACTAACTAATTTATCCCACAGCAAAGCACGTCCGTCACGTTGCGATTGCTCTAGTTGAGGATTATTGGCTTTTAATGATTGAATAAATGCGGTTGCTTCAGAAATATAAGAACGATTCATAGTATAGTATAAGGTATATAGTATAAGGTAATTTTTTAAAATATAATTTTTTATTATATATCTAACATATCTAAAATATATTTAAAGTATATAATATATATTATATTATTAATATATTGTATTAATCAATGACTCACTAAGGAGCGACGGCTATTTTCAAGTGCCGTAATAAGCAATAGTAATAATACTGAAGTAAGTGATACAAATGATATTAATGACCACTGTGGAATAAAAAGTCCTAAAATAGGTGCGTGTTCGGCACTACATAAACCGTCAGCATAAAAAATACTGGGTAACCAATCCGCTAAATAAATTTTATTCAAAGCCGTTTCCAAAGGATCAATACCACAACTAATACTTGGGTTAGATTTAAGCCATATATGATAAGCAGCAATACCCGTCCCTATCATAGCACTGACCATAGCACAAAATACCGCTATCATTTGACGGCGTTTACGAGTAAATAATGCCCACCCACAGAATATTGCTACCAGTATAAAAGCATAACGCTGCATAATACACAAAGGACATGGTGCTAAGTCATGATAATGTTGTAAATATAAAGCATAACTTAATACTCCGATACAACTTAAAACACACAGTAGTAAGCCTAAAAAATTAAACTTAACAAAAAATTTAGTATTAGATGTATTATTTATCATAATGTCAGCTTAATGAGATTTAATTAATAAATTTATTAACTTTACTGCTTTATTGCTTTGTTGCTTTATTATTTTTAAAAACAAAGCTATTGTACAAAACAAGCAATGCGAAATATACAATAACAAATATACAATAAGAAACACGTAATCATACCGTTTTACTCAAAGAATAACCAAATACTGTAAGCTATATTTTATCAAATATAACAATGAACCACTTAAAAAATTTAAGCAATGAACAACATGTCCCTTTTAGTGCTAATGGTAACGCTATTTCTGAAGAAGCATTTCAACAGTTAGCACTTAATATAGAACAAAATGTGGTCATTGAAGCGTGTGCAGGCAGCGGTAAAACATGGTTGTTAGTTGCACGTTTATTAAAATTACTGTTAAAAGGTATTGACCCTAAACACATTGTAGCCATTACGTTTACGCGTAAAGCAGCCCAAGAAATGAAAACTCGCTTGGCTGATATGTTAGACACGCTTCAAGCGACTGTGCAACTTAGTAATGTAAACAATTTAATTACAAACAATTTAACTGACAATGCTGGTACTATCAAAGAAGGGAAAATACTTTTAAGTGTCCTAAATTACCCTCTAAACGATACAAACAGTCAATTGATTCAAACTATTTGGGAACGTTGTTCTCAACAAGGTAATTGGCCTGCAATCGTAACATTTCATGAGTGGTTTGGCGAACTACGTAACAATGCACCCTTAAGTAGTTTAGCCAGTGCAGGTTCAGTTTTAAACGATGATATTAAAGTGTTAAAACAACAGGCATGGCAACAATTTTGGGGCGACACACAACACAACCCATCTTTAAAAAATTCTATGCAATTAAGTATTACAACATTGGGTTTAAGGCATTTTGAAACCACCTTAGAATCAATGTTAGAACGCCGTGCAGAATGGTGGGTATATGCTGAAACGCTTTTTGCTGATTCAATCCCCCCCAATAAACAAACAGACGAAAATACACAATCACAAGAAAATTCTATATACAGTGTAGCCAATGCACCATTTTTAGCAAAAGCAGCCCATGAAAAATTTGTTGCCATATTAAATTTACCTAATTTATTTGAATTACAACAAATTTTTAATGAACTCGTACCTAAAATTAAAGATGTTATTGCAATATACAGTAGTAGTAAAAAGGCTACGCTTACGTTGCGTACTCAAGCATTAATAAACGCTTTAGACAAGGCTACACATTTAACTAATCAGTTGAGTAATTTGAGTGAAAAAACTACCAATACTGTATCTAATCAATCATCTCAATCATCTCAATCGCCTCAACTATTTACGCTATTAAAAAAAATAGTACGCACTTTTTTAAAAGCTTTGTCTACAGACAAAGGGGTTATGAGTAAAATTTATTTTACAGACTTAGATAAAGCCGTTAAAAACCATCATAAATATGGCAATGCTGACTTATTTGTATCTGACGTTGAAGATTTATACACACGACTAACAAAAATTAATGATTATTTACTCATCATTGAAAGTTTACCGACACACGCACACTTGCTACATTGCGGGGCTCACTGGCTCGCCAGCTATCAAATTTTAAAACAAACACAAGGGATTATTGATTTTACTGATTTAGAATTAGATGCCCTAAATTTACTACGCGTACAACACAGTAACACACCTGTAGCATCGCTTTTACAGTTAGGTTTAACTGTACAACACTTATTATTAGATGAGTTTCAAGACACTAATCCCGTACAGTGGCAGGCTTTACAGGCTTTCTTAATACCATTATTAGAGGAGACTCAAGCAGGCGGACAAGCCAGCAGTGTATTTATTGTAGGAGACCCCAAACAAAGTATTTATCAATTTCGTCGTGCTGATCCACGCTTGTTTACCCATGTTAAAACAATTCTAAATCAACGGTTTAACGCTGTTTTGCTTAAAACACAACGTACACGCCGTAATGCTCAACATATTAATGATTGGATTAATACTGTTTTTGTTGAACATTCCACTGATAATAATCGTCTTAATCAAGAAGATGACCCACCATTATTTTCAACTCAATTTACTTTAAGCCCATCAATCGGTATCATTAATTTGTTGCCTGTATTATCAAAACCAAAAAAAGACAATCCTATAAAAAATAGTGATAAATTAGATATATTAAATACATTAGATACATTAGATACATTAGTATTAGATACATTAAATGTATCCAATACTGAAACCATTAACTGTCAATCACCCGCTATTTTAGAAGCACAACAAGTATTAAACACCTTAAAACACTGGAAAGCACGCAATCCAAGTTTACCTTGGTCTCAAGCAATGGTATTATCGCGTAAACGTGAACCATTGACTATCATTGCCCAACTATTAAGACAAGCAGGTATTGATTACATCAGCGCAGACAAAGGTGGCTTTTTTAGTTTGCCAGAAATAACAGATGTTATGGCAATATTAAGCGCACTGGCTAACCCACGCGATGAATTGTCGGTATTGAATGCCTTGCGTAGCCCTATTTTTGCTCTGACTGATACGCAATTAAGTGAATTATTAGAATGGCGTAGTACCTTACCTTCTTTATTAAACCAAGCACCCACAGAGGATTGGCTGGGTTTAGGGCAAATCAACACACCTTGGGCAATACATATCCTGCAATGGCTTACATCATGGCAGATGTTGTGTAACCGCTTGCCTATGCACGATGCTTTAGATGTTTTACTACACCAAGGGCAGTGGTTAGAGCGACTATCTGTTGCCTATCCTGAACGTGCTAGCAGTATTCATGGACACTTAGCACAATTATTACAAATAGCTTTAAATGTTGATCAAGGGCGCTACCCTAGTTTAGGTCGCTTTGTTCAAGCGATTAGTGAACTTAAACTAATTGATACAACAGCAGCACAATCTGTTTTGCACACAAACGCAGTTCGTTTATCCACAATTCACGGGGCAAAAGGTTTAGAGGCTGATTGTGTGTGCATCATAGATTTATACTCTGCTGATTCACATTCAAATCAATCAACTAATATACTGTTAGACTGGCTACCTGAACAAAAATACCCTAATTTATTTGCCTTGCAACTTTTACAAGATGGCGTATTGTCTCATTGTCCTAATTTAGCAGAATTAATTTACCAGCAAAATCAAGCACAAAAAACGGAACGCGATACCGTGTTATATGTTGCAATGACTCGTGCAGTTAATGAATTATGGTGTAGTGCGCATTATAAAAAAAATGTTCGTTCTGTGTATGAACGCTTAGGTAAAGCATACACACACATTCAAGCTCAATTAAACTCTACAGAATTAATGGATACAGATATACCCGCTATACCGATTATTAACGCTACTAAGATTGATAACTCTATTTTAATACCCTTAAGTGAACATATAGCACCCACTGTATTATTGCCTGCGACTAAACTGTATGATGAAGCCATGCATCATCAAGCATTAGGAACATTAATGCATCATTTTTTTGAACACACACTACGCTATAAAACATTACCCAATACACACACTGTATATCAATGGGCTATTGCTTTAAATATTGAACTGAATGCAGCAGAACATTTATCAAAGCAGTGTATAAAAATGATAAATCATACGCAATTATTACAATTATGCTCACCTTCTATTACACATTTAGCGATAGAAGAGAGTATCTATCTTGCTGAAAATAAAAATACTGTTTTACGCCCTGATATAGTCGCTTATTTTTATCAACCCACAACCATTTTAGACGCATCAAATAGTTCATCAAATCATTATTTAAGTGCTTGGATAATTGATTTTAAATTAAATTTTGATGCCAGTGATAATGAAACAGTGGCACAAGAATACGCCGCACAATTACTACAATATTCACAAGCATTACAATTGGCTAATATTCATTGTATACAGTGCTATTTATTAACTTTATCGGGTGAGTGCTGGCAATTAACTGATAAAGGCACATCTAACGACCCTAAGCACTCATGGCACAGAGTTGATTTTCCATGGGTTCAACCAGCAATGTAAACAGGTATTAGGTATTAGTTTATTACTTTATTACTTAAGGAATACTATTTACTATTTATTATTTATTATTTACTGCTTACTTTAAATGTTTGTCTAAGATGTCAAATATGTTTTTTGTCATAAATTTTGTAAAAAATCAAAAAATAATATTTATGGTTTCTCTAAAATATGCAAATATTCGGTTGTTGAGTTTGCTGTATGATTTCTATTTTCTTCTTTATCTGCTTTAAAACGCTGATAATTGGTTGTGAACAAATCGTATTTTCCGTATTTTAATAAGATTGTTCTTATTTCATTTTCGCTCATCAAACCTTCATTGTTATAACTCAAAAATGTATATTTAAACTCTGCGTTTTTAATCAACTCCTCAAATGATTTTGCCACGAAATTTTTACTGCAAAAATTAGACCTTTTATATGTACGAAGTCCTGTTTTACCTTTCGGTGTAAAAATATCATATTTTGCAATAGTATTCAATAAATGATAATTTGCTCCGTATTGTCTTGCATTGTAAGGCGGATCAAGATATAAAATATCGCCATTTATTTTTTTTATAAGTTCATTACTGTCTGCATTAAATACTTTATGGTCGTTATCATTCAAGGTAAAAAGTGCAGGTGTAATAGTCATTTCTCTTTGTGCAGATTTTTTTATGTGTTTCAAAAAAGCACCATAAACTGATGCGGTATTAGCCACTTTATCAGCACTTTCTAAAAGCGAAGTTAGCAGAAAATAATATTGATTGTCGGTTATTTGTTTTTCAGTTTTCCAATCTTCAATTTTTTGCCTAACAGAATCAATTTTTTGTCCGTTTTTTTCAGAAAAATAAAGCCTTTGTGATTTTCCATTTTCCGAATATTCTTCAAAAATAAAACCTTTAACGCCTTTTAAATTATTGAGTTCATCTATTAAGTTTTGATAATCAAAAGTACAATGATTTTCTATATAATTTTTATTGAGTACAAAACTGTAATATTCAATATCATTGCTGATTATTTGTTTTACTTCTGTTTTAAAATTTCTGCCAACAATACCTGTACCTGCAAACAAATCGCAAAAAGTTTTATCAGACAAATTTTCTCCAGCAACCGAATACACAGATTGTTTGATAAAATTAGATAGTTTTTGTTTTGAGCCTATGTAATTCATTTAATCTTCTGGGTAAATTCTCTATACGCTACTGGATCGTATTGATAGCAACCAATGCACCCTAATTCCTTTGTATAATTTTCATCGCCTTCATAAAAAGAATATAGATTCCCTTCTAGATTTTTTGCATCCCAGCGTACATTAGTTTCTTTGCAACGTTTGCAGATTTGCCTTTTAATATCGTTAGCTGCTTTTGTTAAAGGTTGAAAGTCTTCAAATGTTTGAGTTTTAGTACTAGAAACTCTCTGATCATCTTTTCTGCCGTCTTTGTGGTCAATTTCTATTTTTGTGTTTTCAGAGTTGCCGTTTAAGCCAGTCATAACACAATTTTTAGATTTATAAAACTCTTTAATGTCTTGACGAATATTTTGATTGAAAGTTTCTTCGTTATTAAAGCCTTTTAGTCTAATTGCATCAATAGAGTTTCCAGCTGTCTTTGATTTATCAAAATCCAAAATATATTTTTTCGCCAAAGTTGAACTTGTTCTACACCAACTTCCGCCGTTTCCAAGTTGCAAATCTTTATAAGTTCCAATAAATTCAGAAATTAAAACCCAACGACTAATTCCGTCTTTATCGGGCATTGCTAATTCAATAAATAAGTCTGTCTTTGTCATAAATTAAAATTATTTTTAAAAAATAAAAATATATTCGTGCTTGAAAATATAATAATCGCTACTCATTGCACGATAAGTCCAAATTCCATTTTTACCAAGTTTCCCTTTATTGCCCTCTATGTTTTTTTAAAATAACACTCTTCAGCTTTGTTTTAAAGTTTCGTTTAATTGCATCCATCAAATAATTAAATATAGTTATTTGCTTAATCATTTTAGTTGTTTTAAATTTAACAAAGCCTTACACAATACTAAGGTTTCATCAATCAAGCTAGGGCCCGGCTGATGAAACCGCTCACCATTAAGCGTAACAATTATTGGTTTAAACTGTACGGTGTTTGGGAAAGCGTGTATTAAGGTGTACCACGGACTATTTTTACCATACAACACGTTAGCATCAAGCTGCATATCGGTTGTCGGTGCAGTCATAATAATCACTTTAGGTTGCTCACGTAAAACTTGTGCCAAACTAACTGTAGGGGTTAAGCCTTTAGCCTTAGCAAATATATTACGTGCGCCGCAATAACGCATCGCATCAGTTAAAACATGTTGCCCATTAATAGTCATTAATGGTTTGTGCCAGACAGGGTGAAATGTGGATATTAGGTTTTCAATATTTTGGTTATGTTCAGTATTTTGATTGTTTTGATTGTTTTGATTAAAATTTTTAAGGGCTTGAAAACGCGTTTTTAAAGAGGATAATTGGGCATTTTTATGTGTATCTATCTTTAACTTATCGGCTAAGTCTTGTGCTTCTTGGACAATATCACTTAAAGTAGAAGGCTCACTTTCAAAAGTAGCAATTCCTAACGACTTTAAACGTGCTTTAATGGTAAGTGATGTACCACTCCCCCAAACAAGTACCAAAGTTGGCTTCAGCTGGGCTAACATTGTCCAATTGACAGCGAATGCATTGCCTATTTTTGGTAATTGTCCCGCATACTCTGTAGGTGTATATTCTGATACAGCCACTAGCATCTGCCCTGCACCTGCGGCATAAACCAATTGTGCCAAGTGCGGAGCAAGGGCTATTATTCTATGTTCTGCCTTTAAAATAAAGGGGGTTTTAGACGGTACTGAAGCATTGACTGTATTTACTAATGTAGAAAAAAATACACCAAAGCCTATTAATATGAATAAAGTTAATTGAAGTAGCCTATCTTTCTGATACCTCATGACAAACCTAACACATCTTGCATATTAAATAAACCAGCAGTATTTTTCATTAAAAAACGCGTTGCTTTTAAACTTCCTTGTGCATAGGTGGCACGGCTATTTGAGCGGTGAGTGATTTCAATACGTTCGCCTTCACCCGCAAAACAGACCGTATGATCACCGATAATATCACCGCCACGCATCACGCTAAAACCTATACGGCCTTTATCTCGCGTACCCGTATGACCATGACGCGCCCAGTCAGCAACATCGCTTAGTGATTGCTTCATTACTGAAGCCATTACATCACCCATAGCCAATGCAGTACCAGAAGGAGCATCTACTTTATGTTTATGGTGTGCTTCAAAAATTTCAATATCATAGTCATGCTGTAAATATTGCGTTGCTAATTCCAACAATTTTAAAGTAACATTGACACCCACACTCATATTGGCTGATAAAACTATACCAATATCTTTAGCTGCTTGAGCAAGGATAATTTTATCTGAAGCATCAAATCCAGTTGTACCAATCACTATTTTTTTGCCCAAGGCTTGACAGACTGCCACATGAGCTAAAGTACCTTCAGGTCTTGTAAAATCAATCAATACATCAGATTGATTCATGGCCTGCATCACATCACTGGTCAGCATAATATTGGTATGAATACCCAAAGTTAAGCCAGCATCATGCCCGAGTAAAAGGCTATGAGCTTGGTCTAAAGCCGCGCTTAAAATCATATCAGGTGCAGATAATACAGCTTCTATTAGCATTTTACCCATGCGTCCGCTAGCCCCTGCAATAGCGACTTTGATTTTAGGATTAATTGTTATAGGTGCATTCATAGATAAAAAATAAAATTAAACATAGTTAAATATCAATAAATACTAAATAAATACTATTTTATTTTGCTTTGAAAAAACGTTCCGCAACAATTTTCCATTCATCGCCAAAACGCTGAAAATACAATTGTTTAGTACCCGTTTCTTTGAGAATATTAGACTGATACTGTTGCGTAAATGTAGCCCGTACTTCATCATCATTAGTTTGAATAATTTTCATGTCAGTAATATTTAATACAAGAATATCACCTGATATGTCAAACATATTTTGGCGTTGCTTTAACCATAGCTCATGACTACCTGCGGTGGCCACATAGCCGTCCGCGTATAAACTTGCATATTGTGGTAATAGCTTGGCTTGCCAAGCACGTTGCCAAGCTTCAATTTTATTTTTAATCAGCGGCTCAACCGGCGAAGGTTGCGATTGTTGTTCAACAGTTTTAATTTTATTGGCTACAACAGCTACAGGAGTTGGTATAGATATTACAGGCATTACTTGTAGCGGTTTATTGGCCGCCGATACTTCCGAAAATAAATCTTGCTTTTGGTTAGGTACAGTAACAGCATCAGTTGAACTTGGCAACCCAACGCCACTCCAGCTCAATAGCTGGTTACTGGCATTATAAAAAACAGTTAAAACCTCCTGCTCTATCTCTCCTGTTTTTGATACGTGCCGATGAACATAATCACTGCGTTGCTGATTAAAAATATCTTGTAACAAAGGTGTACCCAATATTTGTTGTACTTTTTGACGTGTCATACCCACTTTTAAGCTATTTACCTGTTCAATTTCTAACTTATTTCCTTGTGCAATGTCTTTTTTATAGACAGTACAGCCCGAAAAGATTAAACTAAATACGACACATACAGTCAATAAGCGGTATTTTTCTAAATACTCACCCATAATTTGGTAGTTAAATTTCATAAAATGAGTATACTTTCTTAATAATGGCACGGTCATTTTTTTCATACAATATATTTTTAAGATTTTTTTAATGCTTGGCTTTAGTACTTATATTACTGAATTAATTAATTAATGAAAAACTAAATAGTAAAAAGTTAAGTAAGTTAAGTAATTTAATTAGTTTAATTATTAGTCCAGTAATTTTTTATTTAGACAGTTCTTTATCAATCTTTAATTGTAAACTTTTTATTGTCTATTAAAACGATTTTTAGTTAAAAATTCGGTAGTGGTACAAATAGAACTTTGATAATGGTAGATTTTTATGTCAATACTTTATACTGAATGATTATATTTAATAATAAACAGTCTAGTCACTAATTCG
>JBEDNN010000037.1:0-85426 GCA_041170585.1 Pseudomonadota bacterium
CAAGGTGCATCACATACCCATGCCACTGCTTACAGTATCGTTAATGGCGTACTACACGTTCTTTTAAACACTGGCGAAATAGCGACTTTACGTCATACGGAACAGTGTGTCGGCTATCAGGGCAATGCCAATACCCCATCAAAAATCATATTATTACACCATGGTTTACATTTAGAAATAGTCATAGACCGCACCACAATAATCGGTGCAAGCGATGCAGCGGGTATTAGCGATATTATTTTAGAAGCCGCTTTGTCCACTATCTTAGATTTAGAAGATTCGGTTGCCGTAGTAGATGCTGATGACAAAGTATTAGCGTATCGCAATTGGTTAGGCATTACTCAAGGGCATTTAACAGAAACTTTAGAAAAAAAAGGAGTACAAATAACACGTGGTTTAAATACCGACCGTTTTTATACTTCGATTGATGGCACACTCAACGGTTTACGTTTACAAGGCCGTTCGTTGATGTTTTTACGCAATGTGGGGCATTTAATGACTCACCCTGCCATTTTGTATGAGTCTCAACAGCCCATTAATGAATCAAATAATTTATCAAATAATTTATCAAATAGCTTATCAAATAATATATTAAATATACCATCTACTAGGCTATGCGAAATCCCTGAAGGCATTATGGACGCGGTAATTACTACGGCTATTGCCCTGCATGATTTAGCTAAACCGACTGATAATTTATTACGAAACTCTCGTACAGGCAGTATTTATATTGTTAAACCAAAAATGCACGGGCCTACTGAAGTCGCTTTTGCTTGTGAATTATTTAGCCGTGTTGAAGCTTTGTTAGGACTGAAACATGCAACGGTTAAACTGGGTATTATGGATGAAGAACGCCGTACTAGCGTTAATTTAAAAGCTTGCATTGCGGCAGCATCAGAGCGTGTTGCTTTTATCAATACAGGCTTTTTAGACCGTACAGGTGATGAAATACACACGTCTATGTTTGCGGGTGTGATGCTACGTAAAGCCGATATGAAGCACAGTACTTGGTTAAATAATTATGAATTAAACAACGTAATCGTGGGATTAGCGTGTGGATTAAAAGGTAAAGCACAGATTGGAAAAGGTATGTGGGCTATGCCCGATTTAATGGCAAATATGCTTAAACAAAAAATCACACACGTTCAATCAGGGGCAAATACCGCTTGGGTTCCTAGTCCTACAGCGGCTACTTTACATGCCTTACATTACCATGATGTTGATGTATCAAATTGTCAAACACAATTACAACAACATACACAACAACACACAGTTGATATACCTCAAACAAATTTTAAAATGGATAGACACAGTTTATTAACTGGTTTATTGACTATTCCCATAGCAAGTCCCAGTGAACAATCTCAATGGCGTGATATAGATAAACAACGCGAGTTAGACAACAATGTACAAAGTATTTTAGGCTATGTAGTACGGTGGATTGACCAAGGTATTGGTTGCTCTAAAGTACCCGATATTAGTGGTATTTATTTAATGGAAGACCGTGCAACATTGCGTATTAGCAGCCAACACATTGCCAACTGGCTACACCACGGTGTATTAACTGAACACCAAGTACTGGATTCATTTAAGCGAATGGCAGCCATTGTTGATACACAAAATGTTGATGATATTTTATATACACCGCTCATATTAAATATAAATACTAACCAATATAGTATGGCTTATTATGCCGCATTAGAATTGGTACTTCAAGGCAAATATCAACCTAGCGGCTACACTGAACCCATATTACATGCTTGGCGTTTACGTGTAAAAATTCTGCAAAGCAATCAAGTACAGCATACAAGCTAAGGTATATTATGGCATTGATGACGGTTTGTCCTGCTTGTACTACTTATTTTAAAGTAGTGTCTGACCAGCTTTTGTTACACCACGGTATGGTACGGTGTGGTTCGTGTGATCATGTCTTTAATGCCAACGACCGTTTAGAAGCACTTGCTGAAGGCACTTATGCTGAAACATTATTAATACGCAATAATTTTTCTCACAAAGTCATACCGCGCACTCATCAAGCTGAAAAATCAGCAACACAACTACTTATTCAGGACTCAATTGTTTCAAATCAAGTAGCATCAACACACCCTTCAATGTCATTAGGGACTGCTTTTACAGAGCTAAAATTGGATACACCTAGTGCATTAGAATTTTTTTCGCCTAAGAACACTGGAACTGATTATGACATTTTTAACGTTAAATTACCTGATGTTAAATTGCCTGACATTAATTTAATATCAAATATATCAAATACACTAGGCATATCAGATAAGATGTTATCCGATAAATTGAAGCCGTCTAGTCACACCAGCATATCGCCTTTTTTTACGGCTTCTGATTCAAACCACTTAAATAATCCAAACACTTCAAATAGCTTAAATCTTCCAGAGCCTTCAAAAAGTCAATTGTCTACTATAACTGCTACGACTGAAAATTTAGAACTTTCTGAACAACTAGAACAGCAAAAAAAATATGCTGCTAATCGCCGGTCTGAAATTAAAGCAAGACAATTATTAGAAGCTGAATCCAAAGCTAAATTATTAAAAGCAAATGTAGATAAGCAAATATCTACTCATTTGAAAAATTCTACTGCATTGCCTAAAAAATCTGTATCTAATTATTCTGCTACTAAAAGACGACCTAAAAAAACTGTTAAACCTGCTAAACCGTCGTTTTGGATTGCCAGCCGTTTAATACTTAATCGTTTACTAACAATATTGTTAATTAGTATTACTGGCTTATTAGGAGTAACTTTATTGTTACAAATTTTGCTATGGGTACGATACCCTGTAATGAATGCGCTGCCTGTTACCACGGTTGTGTTTAAACATTTGTGTAGCGTAACAGGGTGTATTTATACGCCTGCTGTTTGGCTTAAACCTTTGTCTTTAGACGGTATTAGTTTAAATAAATTACCTAATAATACTTCTACTACCGCAGGTATGGCAACTTACCGTATGCAAGCAACTATACGTAATACCAGCCATTTAGATATTCGATCGCCTGATATTGAACTTACTATTAGTACCCTTGAAGGTGCAATATTAGCTAAAAAAATACTGCCGGCTTATGTATTTCCACCTGTACCCGCATCACTGGGTTCTATTCCCGCAAATACGGATTGGATTATTGATATACCTATTAATTTAGATGAAAACACCATAAATTATGCAGCCCGTATGGTGTATCGGCTGTAAACCTATTAAAATAATAGGTATTCGTTATTCGTTATTGTTATTGTTATTGTTATTGTTAATATTAATATCTTAATATCTTAATATCTTAATAATATTTAAAATATTTTAAATAAAGGCTTGCTATGACATTTGTTGTTTTAGAATCATGTATTAAATGTAAATACACCGACTGTGTAGACGTGTGTCCCGTGGACTGTTTTCGTGAAGGACCTAATTTTTTAGTCATTGACCCTGACGAATGTATTGATTGTGCCGTGTGTGTACCTGAATGCCCAGTCAATGCAATTGTAAGCGAGGAAGATGTGCCCGCTGACCAGTTAGAACTCATTAAAATCAATGCTGAATTGACTAAATTATGGCCTTCTATTACACGCACTAAACCTGCTTTACCTGATGCAGAGCAGTGGAAAGATGTACCTAAAAAACTGCACTTGTTGGAAAAATAATCAGTTGCTTTAGTTATTTTAGTGTTTTAGTTGTTTTAGTTGTTTTAGTTGTTTTTATACGTTTATATTTTATATTTTATATTTTATACTTAAAGAAAAATCCTTATGTTAAATATCAATAAAACTGTTTTTTACACTGTAATTATTACTAGCCTATTATCTGCTTCGTCGTGGGCAGTAACACCTAACCCAATCACACTAAAACCCCCTGTTGCTCATTTATCAGCGTCTACTCAAGCTTATCAAAGTGCTAACGATACCATGCACGCCAATATGAATATTACTTTTACGGGCGATGCTGATGCTGATTTTTTAGCGGGTATGATTCCACACCATCAAGGTGCAATTGATATGGCAAAAGTAGTCATAGCCCACGGCAAAGACCCTAAAATAAAAGCTCTAGCACAAGCAATAATTAAAGCACAAGTGCGTGAAATAAGCGAAATGAATCAATTACGTGCCTCAAACTCAACAGTGATAGTAGTCCCACCAATGAAAAAATCGGCTACAGGACATAACCACAGCTCTCATGTACACTAGTTTGTCGGTTATTCCAGATAATAGTAAATTTACTGCTGAAACCATTATATGGTTAAAGCCGTGGACACCCAAACTATTTAGTTTTAGAATCACCCGCCCTAAAACCTATCGCTTTGAAGCAGGGCAGTGGGCACGTTTAGGTATATTAAAATCTGGTGAGTCTAAACCCGTTTGGCGGGCATACAGTATAGTCAATGCGACCTATGAATCTTATTTAGAATTTTATTCTATTGTTGTGCCTGATGGAGAGTTTACTAGTGAATTAAGCCATCTCAATCTAGGTGATACCGTTTTATTAGAAAAAGTATCTTACGGTTTTCTAACTACCACCCGCTTTGAACAGTTACCGCAACAAAATTTATGGCTATTGTCTACAGGAACAGGATTAGCCCCTTTTTTGAGTATTTTGGCTGATTTTGAAGTGTGGCAGCACTACCAACGTATCATTGTGGTTCATGGGGTGCGTCAACGCGATGAGCTGACTTATACAGATACGCTAGTCAATTTATCTAAGCATGAGTTATTTAAAGACAATGCTGACAAGCTCATTTATCAACCTTGTCTTACACGTGAGCCTGTAGACAATTTACCCGTAGGGGCTTTAGTTGGACGCATACCTGTACTGATTGATAGTGGTGTGTTAGAATCAACCGTTAATACTTTATTAACGCTAGAAAATTCTCGTGTTATGATTTGCGGCAATCCAGACATGGTTAGCGATACTCGCACAGTTTTGAAAAATCGTGGCTTGACTGTAAGTCGCAGCAAACAGCTTGGCAATATTGCAGTTGAAAATTATTGGTAATAATAAAAATATCAATAAATATCAATAAATATTAATTTATATTAATAGTACTCAACAATATATCAACAACATATCAGTAATATATTAATATAAAAATCGAAGCCTATGAATTCCGCTCAAATATATCTAGTTGGTGGGGCAGTACGCGATACTTTATTAGGCCTTGCGGTAGGCGACCGTGATTATGTAGTGGTTGGTAGTACTGTCCAAGCCATGAAAGCACAAGGCTTTAAACCTGTAGGTAAAGATTTCCCTGTATTTTTACACCCAAAAACCCATGAAGAATATGCCTTGGCTCGCACTGAACGTAAACAAGGTAATGGTTATGCGGGCTTTACTGTACACGCTTCACCAGAAGTAACTTTATTAGAAGATTTAGCACGGCGTGATTTAACCATCAATGCCATTGCTCAAACAAAAGAGGGTGATTTAATTGACCCTTATGGCGGGCAATTAGACTTAAAAAATAAAATATTTCGTCACGTCAGTGATTCTTTTATAGAAGACCCGTTACGTATTTTACGGTTGGCTCGCTTTGCTGCCCGTTATGATGACTTTGTAGTCGCGCCTGAAACCCTGATACTGATGCGTAATATGGTAAAAACAGGTGAACTAAACCATTTAGTCCCAGAAAGAATATGGCAAGAATTATCACGCGGTTTACTTGAAAAAAAACCGCTACGTATGTTAAGTGTCTTAGATGATTGTGGGGCATTAGCCGTTTTATTGCCCGAAATAAAAGCATTACAAGGTGTGCCGCAACCCGTTAAGTATCACCCTGAAATTGATTGTTATATTCATACCAGTATGGTGTTAGACCGTGCAACACAATTATCTAATCAGTTACCCATTCGTTTTGCTAGTTTGATGCATGACTTAGGTAAAGCACAGACAGCACAGCATGAATTGCCACACCACCGCGGCCATGAAGGGCGTAGTTTGCCATTGATTGAAGCCTTGTGTAAACGCTTGCGTATCCCTAATGATTGCAAACAATTGGCATTGCTTGTGGCTGCTGAACACGGCAATATTCACCGTAGTCTTGAACTCAATGCTGCTGGTTGTTTGCGTTTATTAATGCGCTGTGATGCGTTACGTCAATCTAGTCGTTTTGAAGCAATTTTGACATGTTGCCAAGCAGATGCCCAAGGACGGTTGGGGTTTGAAACTGAACCTTATCCACAAACACAACGCTTATTACTGGCGTTAAAAGTCGCTAAATCTGTGCAAGGCAATAGCGTAATTGCTCAACTTAAAGCTAAATATGCACAGTTTAGCGTTACTGGTTTAGATACAATGCCGAGTGTAGAGAAAATTGCCTATGCTATGCAAGTAGCACGGACTGATGCTATTCAACTGGCTTTAGATAATACTTAATACTATTTAATAATACTTAACATTATTTAATACTATTTAATAATAAATAATACTTAACATTACTTAACATTATTTAATACTATTTAATAATACGTACTTTTATTAAAGTAATACTAAATATCAAATATCAAATATCAAATATCAAATGATATTAAATAATATGGATTGTTTAATATATTCAAATACCTTGTACGGCACGCACTTTATCATAAGCGGCTAGCAATTGAGTGTGCATTGTGCTGCCTTCCATATTACTACCCAATAATCCTAGACCAAAAAAACGTGCTTCAGGATAGGTATCAGCGTGAATTAACTGTACAGCTTGCTCTATTGTAGAATCGCCATACAGTAAACGTAAGTTTTCTTCAAATGGTGCTGGGTTGTCTAACTTTAGCATTGCCTCAATTGCTTTGTATACACGTGTTCTAGGTTCAGTTAATTGTGCCATTTGAATCACCCATGCACAGCCTTCAATGGCTTCATCAATATCACCCGCAGCCAGTGCCAGTAAGGTTTTTAACTCACCCAAACGTAGCCATTGCCAAGGAGTTCCTGCATCAGCGGCTAAACCAATTAAAGTGGTTATTTGTAGACTATCAGGTAAATCTAATGCCAATAACTGCTCTAATAATGTAGCACATTCATCATCAGTTAGTGTGGGCAGTTTTAAAATAGCGGCACGAACCGCATTCCCAACGCTATTATTTTGAAATTGTAATTCATCAATAGGATAAATTTCACTCATACCAGGTACTAAAATACGGCAACTGTATATCCCTAAATGCGTAAAATCAGCGACGTAAATATCATGTTTCATAGTATGAATTGCGTTGATACACCAGTCATAATCTTCTTGAGTGGTAGTACCAAAGTTCCAATCTACAAACGGATAATCGGCTGTATCGCGTAAAAAATCCCAGCCCACTACACCACTAGAATCAACAAAGTGAATTTCTAAATTAGCTGCATCGGCAATTTCATCAGCGTCAAAACTAGGTGCAGGAAAATCATTTAAATCATCAATCGCACGGCCTTGTAATAACTCGGTGAGTGACCGCTCTAATGCTACTTCAAAACGCGGATGTGCACCAAAACTAGCAAATACCCCTTGGTCTTTAGGGTTTAACATCGTAACGCACATTACAGGATATTGTCCGCCTAATGAAGCATCTTTTACTAAAATACCGTAGCCTGCTGCACGTAAACCTGCAATACCTGCTGCAATTTTTGGATAACGATTAATTACATTATCAGGCACATTAGGCAAACATATAGAGTCTTTAATAATATTAAATTTGATATAACGTTCAAAAATTTCTGCCATAGCCTGCACACGGGCTTCCATTAAAGTGTTGCCCGCCGACATACCATTACTGACATATAAATTACCAATCAAATTGACAGGAAATAAATTCACAGTGTTATCACGCAAACGCGTATAAGGAATAGTGCAAATACCACGTTCACTGTTACCAGAGTTTAAATCTACCAATTGTTGTAGTTCAATTGCATTATTTGGATTGTAGAATAAATGCAATTCAGGATTAAGCAGCCCCTTAGGCAATTCAGTCAGTTTTTTATGGCGTGTTCCTTTAGCCGTCAAAGTAAACCAATGTTCTTGCGGATAATGTACCCAAGGGGCATTCGCTATTGTTTCACCTAAGTAAAAGTGTGTCCAAAAATAATTGGTTGATAAGCGTTCAAAAAACTCACCCAAAGCACTGGCACGGGCTGCCAATTCACTAGCCCCTTTGCCATTACTAAATAAACGTTTACAGGCAGTGTCAGTAACATGTACCGACCAAATACCTTCAATATCATTAAGCCAAGACTGTTCAGTAACGACAAAGCCTAGTTTTATTAACTTTGCTTGCAAAGTTGCAATAGATGCTTCTAAAGAACTATCTTTACTGGGAATAAAGGTTTCTGCATGATTGGTAATATTTATTAATTGAGGTTTAGGTGATTGGGTAGGTGTAAATAAATGAGTCATTCATTATTTTAGTATAAATATTTATTACTTTTATTATGTCCTTTTACTATGTGCTTTTACTATGTGCTTTTATTATGTATTTTTATTGAGAAAAATTTACTGAACGCTGAATACTGGGCATAGTATTTTTTTGAAATTCAGTTTTACTTGCTTTAGATTTAGAGAGTAATTCTATTTGACGCTGCTCTGGTGATTTAAATACCATACCACGGTATTTTTTTGAAATATAGTGCGTATCCTGCTTTATTTCTTCTAGCTGATCTGTAGCGTGTTTAGTACGCTCTTCAGTATAATATTTCATCCATAATTTACTTTCAGGTTCGCTTACTTTACCATCTTTATTGGTATCAATTGCTTCAAAATTTTTTGAACAAATAATCATATTAGCTGCTTGTGCCTCAAGTTTAGTAATACGATTGTCTTTATTAACATCTGCTTTTTCCCACAAAGCTTTTATGGCTTCATGAATTTCTTTGCGTAATTCTTGATCTATTGTATTTTTATTTACATTCGTATTTGTATTTGATAAAGATTCATGTAATGGCGTTGCAGATACTACGGTTACTAATGTTAGACTGGCTAAATAAATTATTAAATATAATGACGGCGAAGAATATTTCATAAAATTAGTTAAATAAAATTAGTTAAAATAATGGCATTGCTACTTTAATATGGTTAAGCCGTATATTTATAATATTTTCTTAGCAAAAATAAGGCTTATTTTAGATAAAAAATACAAAAACTATTTTTAAGTAGCAATACCAAAATAATTTGTAGGGTGATTGTGCAAAGTATTATTTATATTATTTATAAAATACCATTGCATTAAATCTCCAGCATAGTAGCCTTTAATTAGAAGTAATAATTTAAAAATATACTATTTTAGTGTCAAAGAAACAGCTGGAAACAAAGTAATAGTATTAACACTATATTAAGTAAATATTGTCGTAGTATTTTTTGTTAGCATATTTTTGCAATATATATTTTTGCAATATTTCTGTATATTAAATAATTTAATTGGCGTAAAAAAACCACTGTGTTTAAGAACAGTGGTTTTTTACGAACTTTGTAGAGTAATCTAAATGAATTAACGCTTAGAGAACTGTTTACGGCGACGTGCACCACGTAAACCAACTTTTTTACGTTCAACTTCACGGGCATCACGAGTTACTAAACCCGCTTTTTTCAAAGCAGGTTTATTAGCAGCGTCCCAGTCAATCAATGCACGGGTAATTCCGTGACGCACTGCACCGGCTTGACCACTTTGACCGCCACCTGCCACATTAACCATAATGTCCAAGCTAGTTAGCATGTTCAATAAGTTAAGTGGCTGACGAACGATCATCATCCCTGTTTCACGTGAGAAATATTGTTCAGCTGGTTTACCATTGACAACAATAGTACCTGTACCTGCTTTAATGAACACGCGGGCAACGGCGCTTTTGCGACGACCCGTACCATAGTTATAGCTTCCGAAATCCATGATTCGCCTTACAAAGTAATAGTGGTAGGCATCTGTGCACTGTGTGGGTGCGATGCGTCAGCGTATACCTTGAGTTTTTTAATCATGGCATAACCGAGAGGGCCTTTTGGCAACATGCCCTTGACTGCTTTTTCCAAAGCACGGCCAGGGTGTTTTTCTTGCATATTGCGAAAATTCGTTTCATAAATACCACCTGGATAGCCAGAATGGCGGTAGTATTTTTTCTCTAAAAATTTAGAGCCAGTAACGCGTAATTTTGCAGCATTAGTAATGATGACATAATCACCTATATCAACGTGAGGCGTAAATTCTGGTTTGTGCTTACCACGCAAACGACGTGCCACTTCACTGGCAACACGTCCCAGAACGAGTTCTGATGCGTCTAATACAACCCAGTCATGCTTCACTTCGAGCGGTTGTGCAACGAAGGTTTTCATAACGGTATTCCTATTAAATATATATTAAATAAAAAAATTAATTGAGTGATTATTATTTTTAAGACTTATAGCTGTCCGCTCTTTTTAGTTGTTAAAATAAAAAGGCAAAAAATAATAACCACTGATTATATTCTAATATTCTTAATATTTTATATATTTTATATATTTTATTCTTTATTTAAGCAGTCAAGTTAATTCAATTAGCTATCCACTACAATTTAATATTACTATTTAATAAAATAAACAACACACAATGACTGAAGAATATAAAAAAATTTTAGAAACACAATTATGGAATATTGCCAACACGCTGCGTGGCAAAATGAATGCCGACGAGTTTCGTGACTACATATTGGGTTTCATTTTCTATAAATACCTAAGCGAGAAAATGAATATTTTCGCTGACGAGATATTGAAACAAGACAATATTAAGTTCAAGGACATCACTTCAAAGACCGAGAACGGAAAGGAATTTATTGAAGCCATCAAGGAAGAATCCCTGGAAAAATTAGGCTATTTTTTAAGACCCGAAGAATTATTTACTGAAGTTGCCAAACGTGGAATGGGCAACAATGAAGATATTGAACAATTTGACGAAAGCAAAACTAACTTTATTTTAGAGGACTTACAAAAAATCCTTATCAATATCCAGTTGAGTACTATGGGTACAGACAGCGAAGAAGATTTTGATAATCTCTTTGAGGATATGGATTTGAACAGTTCTAAATTAGGCAAAACACCTGAAGCAAGAAATGTAATTATTGCAAAGGTACTCACTCACCTTGATAAAATTGATTTCAAATTGGAGCATACCGAATTAGATGTTTTAGGTGATGCTTACGAATACCTCATTGGACAATTTGCCAGCGGTGCAGGTAAAAAAGCAGGCGAATTTTATACACCGCAAGAGGTTTCTAAAATATTAGCTAAAATTGTAACCACAGGAAAAAGCAAATTAAAGTCAGTTTACGACCCTACTTGTGGTTCGGGTTCATTATTGCTACGAGTAGACAAAGAAGTAGAAGAGGTAAGCAGTTTTTACGGACAAGAAATGAACCGTACTACTTACAATCTTGCCCGAATGAATATGATTTTGCACGGTATACATTACCGCCAATTTGATATTAAGCAAGATGATACGCTAGAACACCCACAGCATATAGAACAAACTTTTGAAGCCATTGTAGCCAATCCGCCATTTTCGGCTCAATGGAGTGCCAATCCTTTATTTACCAGTGATGACCGTTTTAGCCAATACGGACGACTTGCCCCCAGTAGCAAAGCCGACTATGCTTTTGTGCAACACATGATTTACCATTTAGCAGACCATGGCACTATGGCAATTGTTTTGCCTCACGGTGCTTTGTTTCGTGGTGGTGCAGAGCAACACATACGCAAATATTTGATAGAGAATAAAAACTTTTTAGATGCCGTTGTTGGTTTACCTGCCAATATTTTTTATGGCACCAGTATTCCTACTTGCATTTTGATTTTTAAAAAATGCCGAGAAAACCCTGATGATATTTTATTTATTGATGCCAGCCAGCATTTTGAAAAAATAAAAACTCAAAACATATTGCGTAAGCAAGACATTGATTTAATCATTGATACCTACCGCAACCGTACCGAAACCCTTAAATACAGCAAAAAAGCAATGCTTGAAGAAATTGCTAAAAACGATTACAACCTAAACATACCAAGGTATGTAGATACGTTTGAACCAGAAGAAAATATTGACATTGAAGCCATTGCCAAAGAAATAAAAGCATTGGACGAAACAATGGCAACTACTGATAAAACCATTGCTGATTTTTGTGCTGAATTGAACATTTCCACACCTTTTTAATTGTCTGAATCAAGATTTTTAGGATTAAATGATTAACAAGATTAAATAATGAACACTACAAATAATAAAATCCTATCATCTTTAAATTCTGAAAATCCTGATTCAGACAACATACCACAATTGCGTTTTCCTGAATTTGAAGGGGAATGGGGAAAGAAGAAATTAGGGGAAGTGACAAATATATACGATGGTACACACCAAACACCTAATTATGTACAACAAGGCATCCCTTTTTATAGTGTTGAGCAATTAACAGCAAATGACTTTAATAAAACAAAATTTGTATCAAAAGAGGTCTTTGAAAAAGAAAATAAAAGGGTTAAGCTTGAAAAAGGTGATATTTTAATGACACGAATTGGAGATATTGGAACCTCTAGATATATTGATTGGGATGTTAATGCCTCATTTTATGTGAGTATTGTATTAATAAAACAATCTTTAAAATTCAACTCAAAATTTATACATCATTTTATTGGGACTAAATTTTTTCAAAATGAATTATGGAATAGAACAATACACGTTGCCTTTCCTAAAAAAATCAATTTAGGAGAAATAGGGAATTGTATAATCCAATTACCTTACGTAGCCGAACAAACCAAAATAGCCAGTTTCCTCACAGCCGTAGACGAAAAAATACAAGCCCTGAAAAAGAAAAAAAGCCTTTTAGAAAATTACAAAAAAGGGGTAATGCAAAAACTCTTTTCGCAAGAATTGAGGTTTAAAGATGATGGCGAGGAGTTTGCGGATTGGGAAGTGAAGAAGTTGGGGGAGGTTGCAAAAATTACTACAGGCTCTTCAAATCGACAAGATTCTAGTTTAATTGGAGAATTTACATTTTTTGACAGGTCACAAGATATAAGAACAAGTGATAGATACCTATTTGATGGCGAAGCAATAATTGTTCCTGGTGAAGGCCAAGAATTTATTCCAAAATATTTTATTGGAAAATTTGATTTGCATCAAAGAACATATGCAATTATGGATTTTATAAATGCAAATGGATTATTTCTTTTTTATTCAATATCATTCAATACAAATCATTTGAATTCACAAGCTGTAGGTTCAACTGTTAAATCTTTACGATTACCGATGTTTGAAACTATGCCTATTAACTTACCTTGTTTAACTGAACAAACCAAAATCGCCAATTTTCTATCAGCGATAGACGAAAAAATAAACCATACCGCCACACAAATAGAAAAAACACGGGCGTGGAAAAAGGGATTATTACAAAAAATGTTTGTGTAGGGGCAAACCCTTGTGGTTGCCCCAAATGATGCGATTGTCTATATTAAAAGGGCAACCACAAGGGTTGCCCGTACATTTACAGAAAAATACAGGTTGCCCGTACATTTGAAAAATGAAGCAATACAACCCACATATTCACCACAGGCGTTCCATACGGTTAAAAGGATACGATTATGCACAGGCAGGATTGTATTTCGTGACCATATGTATTCAAAACCGTGAATGTTTTTTGGGTGAAATCGTTGGGGCAAACCCTTGTGGTTGCCCAAATAACCAAAATCGCCCCGAAATGATATTAAACGATGCGGGCAAAATGGTTGAAACGGAATGGTTGAATTTGAAAAATCGATTTTTCAATATCGAATTACACGAATACGTGATAATGCCAAATCATTTTCATGGCATATTGGAAATTGTTTCCCAAAATGATGACCATATACATAATGGCAATATCAACGATGAAAAAGGGCAACCACAAGGGATTGCCCCCACCAATTCGAAAACCGTTGGTGATATGATGGATGCATTCAAATCAATCACAACGGTTGAATATATTCGTGGTGTAAAAAAATTGGGTTGGCCACCATTTGATGGTAAATTATGGCAACGCAATTATTACGAACACATTATTCGTGATGAACAATCCCACGAAAATATTTCAAATTACATCATCAATAACCCTGCAAAATGGGCAGAAGATAAATTTTATGTCTAAACAATCGGAACACGTATTAGAAGAACAGTTAATTGCCCAATTACAACAATTGGGTTACAACTATATTGTGATTAATAGCGAAAAAGATTTATTGCTCAACCTTAAAGGTCAATTAGAAAAACATAACAATACAGTACTTGCCAAAACAGGCAATGCGCAATTTACCCAGGCCGAGTTTGAACGGGTGTTGAATGTATTGAGCAAAGGTTCTGTGTTTGAAAAAGCTAAAATGCTGCGTAAAAAGCAACATATTATTCGGGACAATGGCGACAATCTTTATTTTGAGTTTTTAAATACCGAGCATTGGTGTCAAAATCAATATCAAGTAACCCACCAAGTAAGCCAACAAGGTAAATATAAAAATCGGTACGATGTTTCTATTCTTATCAACGGTTTGCCTTTGGTGCAAATAGAATTAAAACGCAGGGGACTTGAATTAAAAGAAGCATTCAATCAAATTAACCGTTATCAAAGGCATTCGTTTGGTGCTAATTCGGCTTTATTCCAATATGTGCAAATTTTCATTATCAGCAACGGGGTCAATACAAAGTATTACGCCAACAACCGCAACCAAAGTTTTAAACAAACATTTTTTTGGACAGATGTAAACAACAAACGTCTATCCAATATCTTAAATGGCTTTACCGATATGTTTTTAGAGCCTTGCCATTTGAGCAAAATGATATGCAAGTACATTGTATTGAACGAAGCTTATAAAATCCCGATGATACTGCGTCCGTATCAATTTTATGCAGTTGAAGCCTTAATAGAGCGGGTAAAAAATTCAACTAAAAATGGTTATATATGGCACACCACAGGTAGCGGCAAAACTTTAACCAGTTTTAAAGCCAGTCAAATTTTAATGGCTTTGCCACAAGTACACAAAGTGGTGTTTGTAGTAGACAGAAAAGATTTGGATTATCAAACTACCAAAGAATTTAATAGTTTTCAGGAAGGGTGTATTGATGGTACAGACAATACGCAAAACTTAGTCAAGCAGTTTACAGACACTTATGTAGATAAAAAAGGCGAAGCCAAACACTCAAAACTCATTGTTACAACCATTCAAAAACTTAATACAGCCATTAGCAAATTGAAGTATGAAGCGAAAATGGCTGAACTAAAGGATAAGCGTATTATTTTTATATTTGACGAATGCCATCGTAGTCAATTTGGCGATACACATAACAGAATAAAAGAGTTTTTCAATAATGCACAATTGTTTGGTTTTACAGGAACACCTATTTTTGCCGACAATGCCGCTAAGAACGAACACGGTAAACGAACCACCAAAGATTTGTTTGAAGAGTGTTTACATAAATATGTCATTACCGATGCCATAAAAGACGAGAATGTTTTAAAGTTTGCTGTTGAATATGTGGGCAGATATGTAAAGACAGGGCATACCCTGTCTCAACAAGAAACCAACATTGATATAGAGGTAGAAGACATTGACACCAAAGAGTTGATGGAAGATGAAACCCGTTTAGAAAAAATAACAGACTACGTTATTGCACACCACAACCGCAAAACACACAGCAAAGAATTTACGGCTATGTTTTGTATTAATAATGTGCCAACGTTAATTAAATATGTAGATTTATTTAAAAAGAAAAAAATGCAAGGATTACACAATTTAAATATTGCAACGATATTTAGTTATGGAGCGAATGAAGATGATGCAGATGCGAATGGTGTTATAAATGTTGAAACGGACTTTAATAATATTGATTTAAACGTAGTGGCAAAATCAACGCCTGAATACAAAATAAATCTTCATAGTAGAGATAAGTTAGAAGAATACATACAAGATTACAACCAACTATTTGGTGATAACTTTACGACTAAAGACAGCCAAAGTTTTTATAATTATTACAACGACATTTCAAAAAAAGTCAAAGAACGCAAAATTGATATTTTATTGGTTGTAAATATGTTCTTGACAGGTTTTGACAGTCCTACATTAAACACACTGTATGTGGACAAAAATTTGAGGCATCACGGATTAATTCAAGCCTACAGCCGAACCAACAGAATTTTAAATGAACAAAAAAGTCAAGGCAATATTGTTGCGTTTCGCAACCTGAAAAATCGTACAGACGAAGCTATTACTTTATTTAGTAATAAAGAGGCGATTGAAGTCATCATCATAAAACCTTATGAGGACTACACAGCCAAATTTGACGAAGCGTTTGAGCATTTAATGGCATTAACACCCACCACGGACAGCGTTGATGGTTTACAAACAGAAGATGATGAGCTTGAATTTATAAAAGCGTTCAGAGATTTAATGCGAATAAAAAATATTCTCACAGCGTTTTCCGATTTCAAATGGGAAGACTTACAAATGACCGAACAGCAATTTGAAGATTTTAAAAGTAAGTATCTTGACCTGTATGACAAAGTAAAAAACGAACACCAAAAAGAGAAAATTTCCATTTTAGAAGATGTAGATTTTGAATTAGAGTTAATTCGTAGAGACGAAATTAATGTAGCATACATTATTCAACTTTTAATCAAACTCAAATCTGTACGGGTAAATGACAATTCGCTTCAACAAGACACAACCAAAGCCGAGCAAGAAATATTCAATTTGTTAAGTACTGAAGCGACTTTGCGTAGCAAACGAGAATTAATAGAACGCTTTATAAAAGAGAGTTTACCATTAATCACAGACCCAAATGAAGTTGAGCCAGCATTTAATAAATATTGGAATAAAGAGCAACAAAAAGCATTTTTAAAAATAGTTTCAGAAGAGAATTTATCAGCTAACAAAACAGAAAAACTAATTGAAAATTATTTATTTGTAGAAAGACAACCATTGAGAGACGAAGTACTAGAACTCATAAACGGAGAAAAACCAAGTTTACTGCAACGCAAAAGCTTAGGTAAGAGAATTTTAAAACGAATTATGGATTTTGTAGAAACATTTATAAACGGAATAGCATAGTAATAAATAGTTTAAGTTTTTTAAATTTTTAAATAATGTTCAAATAGCACTGATACAAGAAATTTAATACTTAAGAAGTAACCAGTAAAATGAACAGGCTACTACACCAGTATAAATATTATAAAAGTTAAAATTTAACATTACCTTATTTTTAAATATTTTAAACAATTTAAACAATTTAAACACTTTTCCAGCTATCTTTTAAACTAACTGCACGGTTAAATACCAGTGTGTCGGTAGTGTGTTCAACACAATCAGTAACAAAATAACCTAAACGTTCAAATTGAAAGTGACTGCCTGCGGTAATATTTTTTAAGCTGGGTTCAACATAACCCGATACTCTAGTTAGTGAGTGTGGATTTAAATCCTGTAAAAAATGTTTACTGTTTACACCGGGCTGTGCTTCATTAAATAAACGGTCATATAAATTAATTTGTGCAGACAAAGCGTCATGGTTAGATACCCAACCAATGACACCTTTTACTTTATAATTTCCGCTGGTTATGCTGCCACTTTTACTGTCAGCAAAATACTGTGCATATACAACAGTAATATTACCTGAATCATCTTGTTCAAACCCAGTACATTCTATGACAAAACCATATTTTAAACGTACGCGTCCACCAGATATGCCGTTAATAGGCGGATATAGTCGGTGGTAACCTTTGATAGGCGCTATTTGAAAATCATCTGCTTCAATCCATAATTCGTGGCTAAATTCAAAATCACGCCGTCCACGGCTCTCATCATGCGGGTGTACAGGTGCAGAACAGGGCTCTACAGTGTCTTTAGCAAAATTAGTAATAATTAATTTAATGGGATTAAGTACCGCCATAGCACGTGCGGCAATGGGGTCTAAAGTATCGCGTAATGCTCCTTCTAATGTACTGTAATCTATCCAACTGTCGGCCTTAGTTATACCGATACGCTCACAAAATAAGTGCAAGGCTTCTGGTGTATACCCTCTACGGCGTAAGCCGACTAATGTAGGCAAACGAGGATCATCCCAACCATTAACATAGCGTTCATTTACAAGCTGTGCTAATTTACGTTTACTGGTTACCACATAAGTTAGATTTAAACGAGCGAACTCATACTGCCGAGGCGGTGGCGTATTAATCAAACCGCCTATCGCTAAATGGTTTAATAACCAATCATAAAACGGGCGTTGATCTTCAAATTCTAAGGTACAAATACTGTGTGTAATATTTTCTAAGGCATCTTCAATGGGGTGGGCAAAAGTATACATAGGGTAAACACACCAGTCGCCTATTTGTTTGTGGCGATGATGGTTAATATGACGAATCCGATAAATTGCAGGGTCTCGTAAATTAATGTTAGCAGATGCCATATCAATTTTGGCACGTAAAATAGCTGCACCATCAGCCAATTTACCTGCCGTCATATCTGCAAAACGGGCTAAATTTTCAGCAATAGTGCGGTTACGGTATGGGCTATTAGTGCCAGGAGTAGTAAAATCACCGCGATTAATACGAATGTCTTCGGCAGTTTGTTCATCTACATAAGCTAGGTTTTGTTCAATTAAGTAAACTGCACAAGCGTGCATAGCAGAAAAGTAATCGCTGGCATAGTATAAATGTGTGCCATAGCTAAACCCCAGCCAATTGACGGCATCAATAATACTGTTTTCAAATTCAATACTTTCTTTTTCAGGATTTGTATCATCAAACCGTAAATGACAGACACCCCCAAAATCACGGGCTAAACCAAAATTTAAACAAATACTTTTAGCATGACCGATGTGTAAGTAGCCATTGGGTTCTGGCGGAAAACGTAGACGCACGGGGTATGTATCCTGTACCGTAAGGTTATTTGTTGTTACTAAATCAGGCTTACCACTCCAAGTGCGGGTTACGTACGTGTGTGCGTTTAAATCATGTTGAATAATACTGCGTAAAAAATTACTGGCGACAGTAGAAATAGTTATTGAAGGTGTTGTGGGCATAAAATTAAGTGTTTAATCGTTTATATTTGTATTAAGTGCGTTAAAATAGGAATCTTTTTAAATTTTAAAGGTTTTAAAGAATTTAGTCTGTTTATTTAATAATATTAAATATCATTAAATATCATTAAATATTTATTTTTTGCTTTGTCTTATTTTTATTAAATATTTTTAACCGTTAATTATTTTAAAAAGTCATTCACGTTGTGCCTCCGCAGGTGCAACGCCTGTTTTGTCTGACCCATTACCTTAAGGAATTTTATGTCAGTAGCGGATATTAATACACAAGAAATTATTGCCAAATTTGGCCGTACATCAACAGATACAGGTTCTTCAGAAGTTCAAATCGCGTTAATTACAGCACGTATGAACGAGTTAGCACCGCATTTTAAAGCAAATATGAAAGACCATCACTCACGCCGTGGTTTATTACGTTTAGTGAGTCGTCGTCGTCGTTTGTTGGATTATTTAAAATCAACTAAACCCGATACATATAAAACAATTATCGCTACTTTAGGTATTCGTAAGTAATGATGGAAAGCCTGTCTTTATGCAGGCTTTTTTGCTTTATGGTTTAATTGTCTAAACTATAAAGTAAAAAAGCTTTTGTCTTAATTGTTTGGTAACAATAAATAATAAATAATAAATAATAAATAATAAATAATAAATAATAAATAATAAATAATAAACATTTGACTTCTTTTAAAACTACTAAAAGTATATTTATTAAAACTTAAAATTTGAATCAAGATTTTCAGAATTTAAGGATTTTAAGGATTTTAAGGATTTTTAATCCTGTTTTATTTTTTAATCTTAAAAATCCTGATTCTAACTATTATTAATAGAATAAGCCGCTTTTAAAATTAAAAAATTTTTTCGTATAAATACAGCTTTGAAAGAAGTCTAATAAATAATAAACAATATCTATATTAAAAACGTAAATAAAAGGATTATCCATGTTTGACAAAATAACTAAAACTTTTCAGTATGGACAACATACTGTTATGTTAGAGACAGGTGAAATTTCTCGCCAAGCGGGCGGGGCAGTCGTGGTAACCATTGAAGATACTGTCGTGTTAGCAACCGTTGTTGGTGCAAAAACAGCTAAATCCGGGCAAGACTTTTTTCCTTTAACCGTAGATTACGTTGAGAAGTTTTACGCGGCAGGCCGTATTCCGGGTGGTTTTTTCAAACGCGAAGGCAAACCTAGTGAAAAAGAAACTTTAACTAGCCGTTTAATTGACCGCCCACTTCGCCCTTTGTTCCCTGAAGGTTTTTACAATGAAGTACAAATCATCATTCATGTATTGTCTTGTAATCAAGAAATTGATCCAGATATTCCAGCGATGATTGGTGCATCAGCTGCTTTAGCGATTAGCGGTATTCCATTTAGTGGGCCAATGGGGGCTTGTCGTGTAGGTTATATTGGCGGCGAGTATGTGTTAAACCCAACAATCACGCAATTGAAAAATAGCCAAATGGATTTAATCGTTGCGGGTACAGAATCTGCCGTACTAATGGTTGAATCAGAAGCCCAACAGTTAAGCGAAGAAGTCATGTTAGCGGGTATTGTTTACGGACATACTGAAATGCAAGTGGCTATTAATGCCATTCATGATTTAGTTCGTGATGCAGGTAAACCCATGTGGGATTGGGTCGCTGCACCTAAAAATGAAATATTGTATACACAAGTGGAGGCTATTGCTGCTGCTCCCTTAAAAGCGGCTTATGAAACAATTGATAAGCAAGAGCGTACCGAGATGACGCGTGCAGTCGCTGCTGATGTTGCCACTCAATTATTAGAATCAGGCAGTACCGCAACACAGGCAGATATTAATAATGTTTTATTTGAATTAGAAGCTAAAATTGTTCGTGGTAATATTTTGAACGGTCTGCCGCGAATTGATGGCCGTGATACTCGCACAGTACGTCCGATTACAATGCGTACAGGCGTTTTACCAAGAACACACGGCAGTGCTTTGTTTACACGTGGCGAAACACAAGCTTTAGTGATAGCGACTTTAGGTACTAAGCAAGAGACACAAGTGATTGATAGCATTTCGGGTGAATCACGTGATCGCTTTATGTTTCATTACAATATGCCTCCTTTTGCAACGGGTGAAGTGGGTCGCTTTGGTACACCTAAACGCCGCGAAATCGGTCATGGTCGCTTAGCTAAACGTGCTTTGACGCCTTTGTTACCGACTATGGAAGAGTTTCAATACGCCATTCGGGTGGTATCAGAGATTACTGAATCTAACGGCTCATCTAGTATGGCATCAGTCTGTGGTGGTTGCTTGGCACTTATGGACGCAGGTGTTCCGATTAAGTCGCATGTTGCTGGTGTTGCCATGGGTTTAATTAAAGAAGGCAACAAATTCGCGGTATTAACAGACATCTTGGGTGATGAAGACCATTTAGGAGACATGGATTTTAAAGTCGCAGGTACAGCAGAAGGCATTACTGCTTTACAAATGGACATTAAAATTCAAGGAATTACTAAAGAAATCATGCAAGTTGCTTTGGCACAAGCCAAAGAAGGGCGTATGCATATTTTAAGTGTAATGCAAGCCAGTGTATCGGGTGCTAACAGCCAAGTGAGTGATTTTGCACCACGTATGCTGACATTGAAAATTCATCCAGACAAAATTCGTGATGTAATTGGTAAAGGCGGTGCGATTATTCGTGGTTTGTGTGAAGAAACAGGCTGTAAAATTGATATTAGTGACGAAGGTTTGGTAACAGTTTCAACAACTGATACCGTGCGTGGTGAGTTAGCCATTGAGAAAATCAGAACATTGACTGCTGTAATTGAAATTGGTCAAGTATACGACGGCGTAGTCACACGCTTATTAGATTTTGGTGCGATTGTTGAAGTATTACCAGGTAAAGACGGTATGTTACACATTAGTCAAATTGCTCATGAACGGATTGAAAATCTATCTGATTTTATTACAGTGGGTCAAAAAGTGCGTGTTAAAGTGGTTGAAGCCGATGATCGTGGCCGTGTCCGATTTAGCATGAAAGCATTATTAGAACGTCCAGAAAGTCCCGTAGTTTCTAATCAAGACCTATAATTTTTTAAATACTCTTTTAAAAGAATATTTACTCTTTTAAAAGGATATTTATATCCTAAAGAGTATTTATATCCTAAAAGATATTTTATTTGTATCCCATTGGCTTAATCTATGATGAATAAGCCAGTGGGATTTTTATCGCCGACTATATTTTTTAATATTTAAGAGAGTATTAATAGTGGTACAACCACTGCTTGAAATGATAAGGCTACTTAATAATAAGCAAGTGATAAGTGTTTTTATTTGTTTCATATTTAGATTTTGTTTATATAGATTATATATTTATAATATATATATTATTAGTTATTTAGCGTGTTTAACTAATTGTTTTGGTAATGTTAAATTTTAACTTTTATAATATTTATAGTGGTGCAGTAGCCTGTTAATTTTACTGGTTACTTCTTAATTATTAAAGTTCTTGTATCAGTGCTATTTGAACATTACCATTGTTTTAATAATTTTAGTAGTTTACTAAGTTACTAGTTTTTTTAAATAACTTTAAATAAAGTTACTATTACTATTCAATATTTAAATATTTATGAATTTGTAGCTGCAAAGTATAACCATACTTTAAACAAGACTCTATGCACGCAGCTTGATTAAGCTGATTATCAGCGTCATTTTTATCATCACAAGCTTGTAAATAAATCGGGGCTTGATGCCCTTGGTTCGGGCGTGCAATCTGTGGACTAGCACTATGCCCCAAAGTGAGTATAGGCAATCCGTCAGTTGCGATACTATTGGCAGATAAAACGTATTTCCACGCTACAATATATGGGTTCAATGAAGGATGCGTTTTACCTGTTTTTGGGCTACAGACAATATTAAACCACGGTACTTTATTGATTATTTTTTCTTTGTTTAACATATTATTTAATGTATTATTTAATGTATTATTTAATGTATTATTTAATAATATTTGTAGATTTTTTGGTAATCCAAAAGTACCATTTGTTTCTATTTGAACGGTATAGTTTGCTTGATATAGCATAGAACACAATTGACTAATATCTTGCCGTAATGGTTCGCCGCCTGTAATTACAATCAACTTAATCGCATGCCCTGTAATTAAATCATTAACACAGTCTACAATATTTTGTATAGTCATTAGCACACGCTGTGAGGTATAGTCAGTATCACACGCAGGGCATTGTAAATTACACCCTGCTAATCGTATAAAAATAGCAGGTTGCCCACTAAATGGGCCTTCACCTTGTACAGTACGGAAAATACTTTGTATATCTAATGTAGATAATATATTTGAAAAAGTGTTACCACCAATATTTATAGGTTTATCAATATTTATTGGTTTATCAACATTTATATTATTATCAACATAAACATCAACATCTACATAAGTTTTCTTTTCAATAGCCTGACGATTAGGCTGCATAATATTAATCGGTACAGTGATATAACTATTCATGGTGTCCCTAATTGCGCTAACCAACGTTTGGCTTGCGAAGCAACCTGAATGGGCGATGTGCCACCAATATGCTTGCGGGCAGCCACACTACCTTCTAGTGTTAAACATTCGTATACATCTTGAGTAATTACATTACTAAAAGTTTGTAACTCAACTAAAGTGAGTTCGGATAAATCTTTATTATATTGACTAGCTTGTTTAACCGCATGTGCCACAATTTCATGAGCATCACGAAATGCTAAGCCTTTTTTCACCAAATAATCAGCCAAATCAGTTGCCGTAGAAAACCCTTTTAAGGCCGCAGTACGCATATTGTCTGACTTTGCTTTTATACTATTAATCATATCGCTAAAAATACGTAAAGTTTCTAATACAGTATCTGCCGTATCAAATAAGGGTTCTTTATCTTCTTGGTTATCTTTGTTATAAGCCAAGGGCTGTCCTTTCATTAAAGTCAGTAAACTAATTAAGTTACCATATACTCGCCCAGTTTTACCACGGGCTAACTCTGGAACGTCTGGATTCTTCTTTTGAGGCATAATTGAAGAGCCTGTTGTGAATCGATCGGCGATTTGAACAAAATTTACCGCAGGGTTTAGCCAAAAAATCAATTCTTCAGAAAAACGAGAAATATGCATCATTAAAATACTGGCCGCAGCATTGTACTCAATGGCAAAATCGCGGTCGCTGACTGCATCTAAGCTATTTTGGCAAATACCCTCAAATTCTAATAAATCTGCAACGCGTTGGCGGTTAATGGGGTAAGTAGTGCCTGCTAAAGCCGCCGCACCTAACGGCAATTGATTGACTCGTTTTCGCACCCCTTGCATACGTTGAATATCGCGTTCAAACATTTCTACATAAGCCAATAAATGATGCCCAAAAGTTATCGGTTGAGCAACTTGTAAATGGGTAAAGCCCGGCATAATAGTTGCTGATTCAATATGAGCTAAACTTGCCAAGGCACGTTGTACATCATGCAGTGCAACAATGGTTTGGTCAATTGTATTGCGTAACCATAAACGAATATCGGTTGCGACTTGGTCGTTACGGCTACGGCCTGTGTGTAAACGTTTGCCTGCATCGCCGATTAAATGGGTTAATCTTGCTTCAATATTAAGGTGTACATCTTCTAATTCTAACTTCCAGTCAAATACATCTGCATTAATTTGTTCTAAAATTTGTTTCATACCGCGTTGAATATCCGTATAGTCGCTGGTAGTGATGATATGGCATTCGGCCAACATTTGTGCGTGGGCTAAACTGCCTTGGATATCTGCATAGGCTAAACGTTTATCAAATGCCACGCTAGCAGTATAACGTTGTACTAATTGGTTAACAGGTTCGTTAAACAGTGCCGACCAAGCTTGTGATTTATTGGCTAACGGGTCTTGTGAAATAGATGATTCAACAGGCATAATAGGGGTTTAAAGTAAGGTTTAAAGTAAGGTTTAAAGTGTTATTTAAACGGTGAATAGTCATGAAAAAACAATAGTTTTTAAAGTAATTAAAATATAAGTTTATTGCTTAAATGGCAATAAAGTATTTATTGCGGTAACGAATCTACTGATACTGGCACTGGCATAATGTTATAAAACACGCGTAAGATAACACAATGAAACAACAATTGACTCAACCACTGATTATTTTTCCGTTGTGTAGTTTAAAAACAGCTGGAATATTAGTTTTAACAGGCAGTTTATTTTTAACGTTAGCATTTTTTTTAACGATTCCTGTATCAGCGATTAAATTTAATATGAATGTTGTTTTGCAACAGTTATTGTTACAACTGTTTACTTTTAGTGCTAGCGTATTGTCTGTTTTACCCATTTTGTGTTTTTATCAAAAAAAAATCATAGCATTGGAGCTGACTTCAATGCCCAGTAGATATAAACTATCTTTAATGATTTTACCGAGTTTTTCCTCTATGTTGTGGGCGAGTATTCAAATTTGGAACAATGATTTTACGCTGAATCATATTGCTTTTAGTATGATTCAAGCCGCTATTTTTATGTTGGTGTTTAGTAATATTTGCCTGTATATGTACCGCCCACCTGTACTTATTGTTGCAGAGTTAGAAGAGTCTGATTTACAATCTTTAGGGGCCGCCATTCGCCCCCACTTTTTTTTTAATGCATTAAATGCCGTTATGGGTTTGATTCGTATTGAACCCAAACGTGCTGAAGCCATATTGCAAGATACTGCAGAGTTGTTTCGTAGTGTTATGAATCAACACCAGCAACGTTTAATTAGCCTTGCCGTTGAGTTAGAAACGTGTAGACAATATACGCGGATTGAGCAAGCACGTTTAGAAGAACGTTTAGTATTAAATTGGCAAATAGATTCTACTTTATTGGCAGTGAGTTTACCACCCTTTTGTTTGCAGCCTTTAATTGAAAACGCCATACGCCATGGTATAGAACCATTAATTGATGGCGGTACAGTTACGATTAAGGTACAAAGAAAAACAGCGTATTTGGTATTAAAAGTCATTAATCCAATTAAACATTCATATTTAGAACAATTTAAAAATAATTCACAGCATAATGGTGTAGCTTTAAGTAATATTAAGGCACGACTACACTTGATGTATGACGATGCGGCTACTTTTGAATATGGTGTTGTTAATCATTGTTATCAAGCTAAAATTATTCTGCCATTAGAGTTTAATTAAAGTTTGAAAAGATGAAAAAAATATAAAAAATATAAAAAATACAAAAGATATAAAAGATACAACAATGAAATAAATTATATCTGATTAATATCATCAGCCGTTAAACCCGTTATATTTATAATTACCGCTGGTTCAAGCCCTTGTTTTTTCAAAGCCTGTGCAATTTGAAGGGCAGCCGCTTTTTTACCGCGTGCCTCACCCTCGGCAATGCCTTCTTCTTTGCCTTTGGCATAATTTTGTGCCTCAATATTATGCAAATCTCTTGCATAACTCAAACTGGCGTTGTACAAAGATTGTTGTTTTAACGGCAGTTTTAATACATTGGCTTTTCGGAAAAAATCTTCAAATAAAGGTTCACTTAACACCGATGGCATATCGCTTAAATTCGCTAAATGCGATAAAACGTACAACCATTTATCTTGTTTAGAACTGTTTTTATGTAAGGATTTATCAAATTTAGAGCATTCAATAAACGCAAAATTAAGTTCCTCAATCACGGTTGTATGTGTTTCAATGTCTAATATTTTTGCTTTAGTGATGTATTTTTTAGGCGTGTTCAGCGGGTGATTAGGCGTGTCATTTAACGTAAAATTTAAAATTCCAATGCAATAAACAGGCGCTAAATTAAAATCCCAGTTGCCTTTTTTTGCTTGTTCTTGAATCGCAAACGTGCTGTAAAACAAGCTGCGTTGCGCAAAATAATCTTGCTTTACTTTTTGCAGTTCAATAATAAACCGTTCTCCTTTAGGGCTTTTGCAATACAAATCAAAGACAGCATTGCGGTCAATTGCTTTGTTGCCTAAATGCTCATTTTTACTATAAGTCAGTTCGCTAATTTCAGGTAAAAACCCTGTCAAAACGCTGTTTAAAAAATCAATTAAGTAGACTTTGCTGTCTTCTTCGCCAAACAGTTTTTTAAAACCGTAATCCGTAAACGGGTCCATGTAAATGGCTTGATGAGTGAATTGAGTTTCGTTTTTTTTCATAAATACTTATTTTATAATAAATTCCTCCTCTGTTGGAGGGGTGGCTAAAATATTGCCGCATAGAAACCACCCCCCGCCTTAGGCGTACCCCTCCAAAGGAGGGGAATTAAACCGCACACAAATATGATGAATTTATTGCTTGGGTCGCCAATTGGTTGCATCGTTTTGAGCAGCTTGTTTTTGTTTAGGTGTTAATCTTTTTTCAGCAATTTCAATGGCTTGTTTAGCATCTTCATAGCCATTAGCACTGGCTAATATAAACCAAAAATAAGCAGTCTGTTCATTTTTCACTACGCCTTGCCCGTTGGCGTACCTCACGCCTAATTTATATTGAGCTTCTGCATGACCTTGTTCAGCAGATTTTTTTATCTTTAAATACTCTAACCGTTTTTCAATACGTATAATTTGCTCTTCAGCAGATTGATGACCGTATTGGTCAGCCCGTAAAAACCAAAAATAAGCTGTTTGCATATTTTTACTTACACCTTGACCCAATTCGTAAGACACACCCAAAGTAAACATTGCTTCTGCATTGCCTTGTTCAGCTGATTTTTGATACCACTGTACTGCTATACGTTCATTTTTAATGACATCCTCCCCATTTGCGTACATATTACCTAATCTAAACTGTATATCTGCAAGCTGCTTTTTAGCAACTACATGACCTTGGTCAGCGGCTTTTTGAAAATATTGCACAGCAGCATGTTCGTTTTTAACGACACCCTCCCCATTTATATACATATTACCTAATCTAAACTGTGCATCTGAAACTTGTTCTTTAGCTTTCGTATGACCTTTTTCGGCAGCTTTTTGATACCACTCCATAGCAGTATGTTCATTTTTAACTACGTATTGACCGTTATAGTACATTACGCCTAATTTATATTGAGCTTCTGCATGACCTTGTTCAGCTGATTTTTGATACCATTCTACGGCAGTACTTTCGTTTTTAATCACACCTTGTCCGTTGGTGTACCTCACGCCTAATTTATATTGAGCTTCTGCATGACCTTGTTCAGCAGATTTTTTTATCTTTAAATACTCTAACTGTTTTTTAGCTTCTAAATGACCTTGTTCAGCTGCTTTTTGATACCACTCTACGGCTGTACGTTCATTTTTAACCACGCCTTGACCATTGGCGTACATCAAACCTAAGCTATATTGTGCCTCTACAAACTCTTGTTCAGTAGCTAATTTATACAGATTATTCTGCGCCGTTGAATCGCCTTGTTCAGCTGCTTTTTGATACCACTCTACGGCAGTACTTTCATTTTTAGCTACGCCTTCACCGTTAGCGTACATAATACCTAAGTTACTTTGCGCCGTTGAATCTCCTTGATCAGCAGATTTTTGAAACCATTCAACGGCGATGGCATCATTTTTAGCCACACCTTGCCCGTTGTTGTACATTACGCCTAAATTGTTTTGTGCACCTGCATGACCTTGTTCAGCTGCTTTTTGATACCATTCAACGGCGATGGCATCATTTTTAGCCACACCTTGCCCGTTGTTGTACATTACGCCTAAATTGTTTTGTGCCTTTATATGACCTTGTTCAGCTGCTTTTGTATACCACTCCACAGCAGTTATTTCATTTTTAATCACACCTTGACCATTGGCGTACCTCACGCCTAATTTATATTGAGCTTCTGCATCACCTTGTTCAGCGGCTTTTTTATTTAAATACTCTAACTGTTTTTTAGCTGTTTTATGATAACCTAGCCCTTGAGCAACTACTTTTTGAAACCATTCAATGGCGATGCTTTCATTTTTATCAATACCATCACCATTGGCGTACATTACACCCAATTTATATTGAGCTTCTCTATTTCCTTGTTCAGCAAGATTTTTTATAGTTAAAATATCCATTTACTACCTCGTATTAAAAAAGTAATTCGTAAAATAATATTCCCCTCCTTTGGAGGGGTGGCAGGCTTAGCCTGACGGGGTGGCTAAAATATTGCTTCATAGAACCCACCCCCCGCCTTAGGCGTACCCCTCCAAAGGAGGGGAATTAAACCGAACACTAAAACGTCCGCATACCTTTTGAGTCAATTTCTAGCAATTCGCCCATACGCTTTAACACAAAAAAGCCATTTTCATGGGCTTGATTCACTACAAAATCATCAAGGTTAAAACTGGCAATTCCCGCATAAATTGTATAGTCCTTATGCTGCGGAAACGCTTCGCGATAAGTAGCAATGGTATTTTTTAGTTGCTCTATATTGTCGGTTCTAGCACGGTATTTCACTTCAATCAGGGCGATATTTGAACCGTTTTCTAACAATAAATCTACTTCCAACCATTTACCATTGACTTTTTGCTTGATATTTTTATCAATCGTATCGTACTTAATCCCAGCCACCGTTAAAGTATCGGCAAGACAATTATAAAAAAACTCTTCCGAAACTAAGCCTTGACTAGTACTAATTCCATCTAACATCTGCAACATACTTGCTAACTTTTTTTCGCTTTTAGCCATTTGTGCATCAGTTTTAGCCATTTGTGCATCAGTTTTGGCTTGTGCTACTGCAAGGCCTGCGACTAAATCTTTTAATTCTTGGTCAGTCATGACAATTCCCTAACTTGTTATAAATTATGTTTATATGATAAAAATAAGCTATCTATGCAAAATATTCAAAATACTTATTTCTAAAGCATACGTTTTAAATACTGCCCAGTGTAACTGCCTGCCATAGTTGCTACAGTCTCTGGTGTACCTTCTGCCACAATGTGTCCGCCACCTGCACCGCCTTCAGGGCCCATATCAATTAACCAATCGGCGGTTTTAATTACATCTAAATTGTGTTCAATCACAACAATGGTATTGCCAGAATCACGCAATTGATGAATGACTTTTAATAATTGAGCGACATCATGAAAGTGTAAACCCGTTGTCGGTTCATCTAACACATATAAAGTTTTACCTGTATCGCGTTTAGACAACTCTAAAGATAATTTGACGCGTTGGGCTTCACCTCCCGACAAAGTAGTTGCATTTTGACCCAGCCGAATATAACTTAAACCTACTTCCATTAAAGTAGCTAATTTACGATTAACTGTGGGTACAGCATCAAATAAACGATAGGCTTCTTCTACCGTCAAATTTAATACTTCAGCAATATTCATACCTTTCCATCGTACATCTAAGGTTTCACGGTTATAGCGTTTACCTTCACATGTATCACAAGGCACATAAATATCGGGTAAAAAGTGCATAGCGACTTTGACGACACCATCACCTTCACAGGCTTCACAACGGCCACCTTTGACATTAAAACTAAACCGACCTGGTTCATAACCCCTTGCTTTGGCTTCAGCCGTGTTTGCAAATAATTCGCGTAAAGGTGTGAATAAGCCCGTATAGGTTGCAGGATTACTACGCGGTGTGCGTCCAATTGCCGATTGGTCTACATTAATGACTTTATCAAAACGATCTAGCCCTTCTATACGAATATGTGCAGCGGGTTCTTCATGGGCTTTGTGAATGGCTTTTGCGCTGGCTTTATATAAAGTGTCATTAATTAAAGTACTTTTTCCACTGCCGCTAACGCCTGTAACACAAGTAAACAAACCAACAGGGATATTAGCCTTTATATTTTTTAAATTATGGCTACTTGCTCCCACAATACTGACCCAAGCATCGCTGGGTTGATGCCGTTTTTTAGGAATGGCAATGCTTTTTCTACCCGCTAAATAATCACCTGTAATACTGCTTACATTAGCGATTATTTCTTGAGCTGTGCCTTGTGCTAAGACTGTGCCACCGTGTTCACCCGCACCAGGGCCCATATCCACTACACAATCAGCCGCACGAATCATATCTTCGTCATGTTCAACAACTAAAACAGTATTCCCTAAATCACGTAAATGTTGTAAGGTACTAATTAAGCGGTCATTATCACGTTGATGTAATCCAATACTAGGTTCGTCAAGTACATACATAACCCCTGTTAAACCGCTACCGATTTGACTGGCTAATCGAATGCGTTGACCTTCACCGCCGCTTAATGTATTGGCACTGCGGTCTAAACTCAAATAGTTTAAGCCGACATTGTTTAAAAAAGTTAAGCGGGCAATCACCTCACGCAAAATACGTTCAGCAATCGCACCTTTAGCACCAGATAATTTAAGCGTGGTTAAATAATTTAAACTATCAGCCAGAGTCATACGACTGACTTCATGAATACTGGGTTCAAAAGTACCGTGAGCAGGGATTAATTTAACATAACGTGCTTCCGCTTTTAAGCGTGTACCTTGACAATCAGGGCAGGGTTTAGCACTGATATAACGGGCTAAATCTTCTTTAACAAAGTTGCTTTCGCTATCACGGTAACGCCGTTCAAAATTATTGATAATGCCTTCAAACGGGGCATTGCGTGTCACACTTGTGCCTTTATCGCTTAAATAAATAATAGGAATTTTTACAATGCCTGTTCCATTTAAAATAATATGCTGGGCTTCTTTGGGTAAATCTTTCCAAGGTGTTTCGGTACTAAAGTGATAATGTGAAGCAACATTTTGCAGTACTTGATGATAGTAACCGTTTCGTTTATCCCAGCCTTTGATAGCACCATTTTCTAAGCTTAAATTAGGGTGCATCACAATACGCGATGCATCCATAAACTGGACTTCACCTAAGCCGCTGCATGATTCACAAGCCCCTGCTGGATTATTAAAACTAAACAATCTAGGCTCTAATTCTTTGAGTGAAAAACCACATTCAGGACAGGCATAACGGTTACTAAATACATGAGACTCGCCTGATTCATTGTCCATGTTTACGACTAAAGCTCGTCCTTGTGCTAACCGTAAAGCAGTTTCTAAGCTTTCAGCTAACCTTTGTCGTTGTTCATCAGCGGTATTTATTTCAATAGTTTTGATTTTTATGCGGTCAACCACCACATCAATAGTATGTTTTTCAGTCTTTTTTAAGTCAGGAAATTGGTCAGTTTCAATTAAACGGGCAGGGCTATCGCCTGTTTTTAAACGCAAACGAATAAACCCTTGTGCTTGTAATTGTTTGACTAAATCTTGATGTGTACCTTTGGTATCACTGATTACAGGGGCAAGAATCATTAATTTAGTATTCACAGGCATCGCTAATAAAGTATCTACCATCTGCGAAACACTTTGAGCTGCCAATGGATTTTTAGGGTGTTTAGGGCAATGGGGTGTGCCTGCACGTGCAAACAATAAGCGCAAGTAATCATGAATTTCGGTGACTGTACCCACAGTTGAACGCGGATTATGACTAGCGGCTTTTTGTTCAATACTAATTGCGGGTGATAAACCCTCTATTGAATCAACATCGGGCTTATCCATCAATTGTAAAAATTGTCTTGCATAAGCAGATAAACTTTCAACATAACGACGCTGACCTTCGGCATATAAAGTATCAAAAGCTAAACTACTTTTACCGCTGCCTGATACTCCCGTAATCACTGTTAAAGTATGTTTAGGAATGTCTAAATCTATATTTTTTAAGTTGTGTGTGCGTGCGCCACGTATTTTTAAAGTGCGTTCGCGTAAAGCCTGAGCAAGGTAACGCGGTTCAGTATTATCAATATTATTACTATCAATATTATTACTGTCATTAATAGTATTATTAATAGTATTATTAATATTAGTATTTTTATTAGTATTAGTAGTTGATTTTATTTTTGTAGTCTTGGTCTTTGATGAAGGCATTATTAAAAATAAGGTTATGTTTAATTATTCATAGATATTTGAATATTAATTATTGAATATTAATTATTGAATATTAATTATTGAATATTAATTATTGAATATTAATTATTGAATATTAATTATTGAATATTAATTATTGAGTATTGATTAAATCTAAATGACTCATAGGATAACCCCGCTGTTTATAAAACAAAAAACGTTCTCGTCCTTTAGTTTTAGACGTTTCATCAACACCAATAATTTCAATTAATCGCTTAAAGCGTGCAAAATAGCTAGGAACAGTCAGCCCAATATTAATGATTAAATAATCACAATGGGGTGGTAATGAATTAAATAAATGAGTTGTTTCAGAAGAAGTATTGTCTGTATTAGGCATTAATAATACTGGCGTATTAGCCAGTAAAGTATTGTCTATATCCGTATCACTACACAATAAATGAGGAATAAAACTAGTAGTATCAAAAGTCCATAAATAAGTATCTAATTCCTGTAGTGACGCCAGCGTTCCTGTTATGACAACGCGGGCATCACTATGAGTATTCAGTGCTTTCACAATGAGCCGTTGTATTACCGATAAAGTATTAAGCGCATTAAAATAAAAATCAACTTGAGTCATTAATTTAAAATCCTTTCATACCATCTATTTGAATATTAAGTTTTTCGCCTTTGCGTTTAAGCACGAACAAGCCTTGTGCTTTTGCGGCTTTACTGACGTCTTTTGGTACACTTAAAGCAGCAATACCGCCATAAATAAGGTAATGCTTAAATTCGGGGCAGTCGCGTTTAAACCGTGCAATTTGGGCATGGACTTGTTCAAGATCGTTAATATGGGCTTTATATTTAACCTCTACAATACCCACATTGGCACCATTGACCATCACAATGTCATATTCACTTTGCTTGCCTTTGCGTCCTACAATTAACTGTGGCGTTATGCGGTTAAACTGAATATTACCTAAAAATGGTTCACTGACTAAACTGTTAAAAAAGAATTCTTCAGCGACTGACCCTTGATTACTGGCAATTCCACCGCACAAAGCAGTCAATTTATCTAATTTAGCATCAGTTTTAGCCATCTGTGCATCGGTTTTAGCTTGTGCTATCGCAAGACTAGCTACTAAATCTCTTAATTCTTGGTCAGTCATATTGTTCCTAAATCGCTGTTAGTTGTATATAGCTTTATATAGTCAAAATAATATTTATTTGGTATTGCTACTTAAAAATAGTTATTGTGTTTTTTATCTTACGCAAGCTTTATTTTGCTAAGAAAATTTTAGAAATATATACTTTAACCATATTAAAATAGCAATGCCATTTATTTTTATATTGTTATATCTTTTGTACGGCTACATCAATTAAATATTGTGTTAATAATGGAACAGGGCGACCTGTTGCACTTTTTAAAGCACCTGCCTTCCAAGCAGTACCCGCAATGTCTAAATGTGCCCAAGAATAGGATTGTGTAAATTTACTTAAAAAACAGGCTGCTACTACACTGCCTGCAGCGCGTCCACCCGTACTAGCAATATTAGCAATATCGGCAGTGTTACTAATTAATTGTTCATGGTATTCATCATTTGTTGGCATAGCCCATGCAGTGTCTTGAGCCGTGTTACCAGCGTTTAATAACTGTTGATTTAAAGTTGGATTATTTGAAAATAAGCCTGAATGAACTGCACCTAAAGCAATCACGCAAGCACCTGTTAAAGTTGCAATATCAATCACAGCAGCCGGTTTAAAGCGTTCTACATAGCTTAGTGCATCACATAAAATTAAGCGGCCTTCGGCATCAGTATTCAGTACTTCTATAGTTTTTCCACTCATACTGGTGACTACATCACCAGGTTTTGTCGCTTTACCATTGGGCATATTTTCTGTTGCAACAATTACGCCAATAATATTGAGTGGTAAATTTAAACTAGCAGCTGCATGAAAAGTACCTAATACGCTGGCCGCACCGCACATATCGTATTTCATCTCATGCATACCTTCTGCAGGCTTTAACGAAATGCCCCCTGTGTCAAATGTAACGCCTTTACCCACCAATACATAAGGGGCATCACCCGATTTACCGCCCATGTGTGTTAAGATAATTAAACGTGGTGGCTCGTCTGAACCTGCTGCAACGGACAAAAAACTACCCATATTTAAAGCCTTTAGCTGCTTTCTTTTGAGTATTTCACACCCTAAACCAAATTGTTTAGCTAATTGTTTAGCTTGGTTTGCTAAATAAGTGGGCGTACAAATATTAGCGGGTAAATTACCCATTTCTTTTGCAAAGTTAGTCCCTTGACCAATAGCCGCACCGTGTGCAATGGCAGTTTTTGTAACTAGTTTTTCAGTTGATACAATCGGTAATAAAAGCGTTTTTAAACGGTGTTTAGCCAATGGTTTACTAAATGTTGCATCGTATTGATAACACACATCATGGGCAATTTGTACCGCATATTTGGCTTTTTTATCAATACTAAAATTAAACTCGTCATTGATAACACTGTCATGTATACCGATTAATACTGTTTTGACAGTTCCATTAGCACAGTCGTGTAAGGCTGCACGCAATGCTTTGATATAACGCTTCACACTAAGTTTATCTGAATCACCCAATCCAACGCAAATAATACGGGCTGCTTTAATAGGGTTACCTTTATTAGGATAAATAGTATGGGTTTTACTCAATACTTTAGGTAAATCGTTTAAGCTAGCAGGGCTTAAATTTAAAGTTTTTAGTACTGCCAAACTAATGGGTGGTGCATTTAAATTTGCTTCACTCATTGAGTCAGATAAAATTGACGGTGTAAAAATACCAATAATTAAGGCATCGCAGTGTTCAGCTAAAATAGTATTAATTCCATTAATACTAGCATTAACATTAATATTAGCATTAACATTAGTATCAACGTTATAAGTTAATAATTTAGCGGCAATATTTGGGGCTTGATTGGGAAAGTAGTGTTTAGAATGTTTCATAGTTAAATTTTTATTTAGAGTTTATAGAGTTTATAAAATTTAATTAAAGTCTTTTTAAAGTCTTTTTTTGAGATTTTTTACAAGACTTCTACTATATGGCAAGAAGAATATATATTTTAAATATATATTTTAATAGACCTTTTTCAAAATTATTCAAAATATGATTTTTAAACGAACGTTACAACGCGACCTTATTTTTTATAGTACTGCAGTGTATGCAGGCTTAGTGCTGATTACGTTGACTTTTACTTTAATTAAATTATTAACACAAGCAGGTGATGGCAAGATTGACCCACAATCTGTGTTTATTTTGCTAGGGTTTGCAATTATTAATTTTCAAGCCCTGATGCTATCACTTAGCGTTTTTATGGGTACTTTGCTAGTATATAGCCGCATGTGGCGTGACAGTGAAATGGTAGTCTGGCAATCTAGTGGTTTGAGTTTATATCAATTTATCACTCCAACAATAGGATTTGCTTTACCCATTGCTTTATTAGCTGCTTTGTTTGGCTTATTAATTGCCCCTTGGGCGAATCAACAAGCCTATCAATACCGTGATAATTTTATACAGCGGCAAGATATTTCGCGTATTGCTGCACAACAATTTAAAGAAAGTAGTGATGGTTCAAGGGTTTTTTATGTGGGTACATCAGATGAACGTTCGCGTACTGTAAACAATGTATTTATTTTAGAAAAAAAACCTGTACACAGTATGTCAGCTTCTACCAAAAAAATACTCGATTTATTGCCATTAGAACCTATTTCTGGAGTATTTATGGCCGAAACTATGGTTGCTGCTGCTCAAGGGCGGGTATATACTAATAAAGAAGGTGAACAATATTTAGAACTCAATCAAGGCAGGCGTTATCAATTACCCAGTGCTTCACACAATGCAGGTACAGTAGCATCTACTGAAATAACTAATTTTATGCAGTTTGAACAATACCGTACTTTGTTGGCAACACCATCGTCTAATTCTAAAACAACGGTACTGCCAGCCAAACAACGTTCGTCAAACAGTTTATTGATACATTTAAATACCATCGCACAAGCTGAATTATCATGGCGTATAAGCGGGGCATTCATGTGTGTCATATTAGCCATTTTAGCTGTACCTTTGTCCTACTTTAATCCACGCAGCGGCAAGTCTACTCCTTTAGTAATGGCAGTATTAATATTTATTGTGTATGTCAATACGATAAACCTAGCCAAAGATTATTTAGAGTTAGGAAAAATAACTGCTTTTATTGCAATCATAATCCCGCATGGTTTAATTTTGTTTTTATCGTGGGGATTATTGTTGTTGCGAAGTCAGTCGCTTAGACCCGTTGTCGGAAAATGGCGTAAATGGGTATCAAATATTAGGTAATGTTAAATTTTAATTTTTATAAATACTGTAAAAGTTAAAATTTTAAAATTACCCACTTATCAATTAAGTTATTGTTTAAATGTAACTTAATTTTCGTAAACTTTAATCAAATAAAATAAAAAATAGTCCAAATTATGCCTATTAATACTATAAAAAATAATATAAAAAATAATATTGAATCTGATTTGATAGATGCACCAGATACTTTGGCACGTTGTTTAGTGGCTGACTCACAAGTGCGGACAGTTGCGGTAAATTTACAAACTGCATGGCTTGATTTATTGGGTCAAAAGCAACTGCCTTTAGTGGTGCAACAGTTATTAGGTGATTTATGTGCCGTTGCCCCTTTGTTAGCAGCTACTTTAAAGCTAGACGGTGCTTTAGTACTACAAATTCAAGGTGATTCTAAAAGTCCTGTTCGCCTAATCGTAGTTGAATATACGGCAAACCGTACTTTACGTGCAGCGGTTACATTTAACGATGCTGTAGATTGGAGCGATTTTTTGACACACTTTATGGCTGCTACCATTGGTTTACAACAACTGGTTAATGTACAGGGTTTAGGGCGTTTTGTGGTTATATTAGACCCGACTCACAAATTACCTGGACAAAAGCCTTATACCAGTTTAGTGCCGATTGTTGGAAACTGTGTAGCCCATAGTATTGATTATTACATGGCTAATAGTGAACAATTATCGACTAAAGTCCTACTAGCGTCTAGTCCAACAGCTTGTGCAGGCATATTAATTCAGCGCATGCCCTTATTAGGTGGTAAGTTAGCGACGCATTTACAGCAAATTACTTTTAACGACCAAGGTCATGAAGTACTAGCCGATGAAGCCCACGATGACACTTGGTTAAGAATGAAGCACCTAGTAAATACACTTAAACCAACAGAGATGCTGCTTACTAATCCTGTAACTTTATTGCGGCGTTTATTTTGGCAGGAAAATCCTATAGCTGCTGATAGCCAAATAGTACGGTTTTTTTGTGCCTGTTCTCGCCAAAAAGTGCAAAATATGTTAAAAATGTTAGGGGCTGAAGAAGTAAATAGTATTGTGCTTGAACAAGGTCAGGTTAGCGTAAATTGTGATTATTGTGGATCTGCTTATCATTTTGACAAGGTTGATTGTGCCGCAATTATGGCCAGTGCTTCAAGTACTTTAAGCACCGAAGTAAATTCGGTGCAGTAATATGTAGTTATATTTACATTTATATATTAGCCAAATTAGCTAAGTTTAAGGATTAGGTATAAAAACATAACCAACACCGCGTACAGTCTGTACATATTGAGGGTTATTCAAGTCATCTTGTTCTAATACTTTACGTAAGCGTGAAATTTGTACATCTAAACTACGGTCAAAACTACCTAATTCACGGCCTCGCGTCAGTTCCATTAATCGATCACGTGATAAAGTTTTTTTAGGGTTTTGAGTCAGTATTTTCAAAATACCAAACTCACCGGGTGTCATCACACATAAACTTTCACCTTTGTGCAGTGTACGGCGCCCCAAGTCTAAGTGATACTCACCAAAATTAAATACGGCGTCATTTAAGCTCGGTGCGTTTGCAATTTCAGGCTCTGGTACACGCTTTAGTACGGCTTGTATACGGGCTAATAACTCTTGTGGGCTAAATGGTTTACCAATGTAATCATCTGCCCCTAAATTTAGACCTTCAATGCGATTTTCGGTATCGTTCAGTGCGGTAAGCATAATAACTGGCGTGTCATCATCAGCTTGACGCAGACTTTTTAGAACTGACCAGCCATCTTCGGGTTGCATCATTACATCTAAAACGATTAAATCAAAGCGTTCACGTAATATTAACTCGCGCAAACGCTCGGCGGTTTCTGCGACTTGAACAACAAAGCCGTTTTCTGATAAATAACGGCGAAGTAGGTCGCGTAAACGAACATCGTCGTCTAGAACAAGAATTTTAGTTGAGATTGGAGTCATAATAAGTTGTAAAAATAGTTAAAAAAATAAAAATAAAAATAAAAATAAATTAAAATAAGTAAATAAGTAAATAAGTAAATAAGTAAATAAGTAAATAAGTAAATAAGTAAATTGATTAAATAATCAAAAATATACAGTGTTTAGGGCATCGTTATAATACACAATATTTTAAATAAGTATAAGCCAGTTAAAAAGATAAGTATATTATGTTTCAAATCAAATGTATTAAGCTAAAATTGATACGTTTGGTTATTAACTCTCTAACTCATTTATTTATTTTATCTTTAATATAGAGCTTATTTTATGCAACTTAACTTTAAACGTCTGACTACATTGGCTGAAAATGGTTCACTTAACAATAAACGTGTTTTTATTAGGAGTGATTTAAACGTACCACAAGACAATACTGGCTTAATTACTGATGATACACGGATTCAAGCTAGCTTACCAGCCATTCAGTTGGCATTAAAAGCGGGAGCCAAGGTGATGGTGACCAGCCATTTAGGCCGTCCTATAGAGGGTGAATTAACAGTTAAAGATTCTTTAGCACCAATAGCCATACGCTTACAAACTTTATTGAATGTACCAGTACGTCTTCACACCGATTGGCTTAATTTCAACAATCCTATTAACGCTTGTGTGGGTGAAGTTGTTTTATTAGAAAATTGTCGCGGTAATTTAGGAGAAAAAAAAGATGATGCGTCTTTAGCAAAAGCGATGGCTGCCTTGTGTGATGTTTATGTAAATGATGCCTTTGGTACAGCCCATCGTGCTGAAGCGACTACACACGGAATAGCTTTATACGCCGCAGTTGCTTGTGCAGGCCCATTAATGGCAGCTGAATTAGATGCTTTATCTTTAGTGCTTTCTTCACCTAAACGGCCTTTGGTAGCCATTGTAGGTGGCAGTAAAGTGAGTACAAAATTACCTATTTTGCGTGCTTTAGCCAGTAAAGTAGACCAATTAATTGTAGGCGGAGGCATTGCTAATACATTTATGTTGGCGGCAGGTTTGCCGATTGGTCAATCATTGGCAGAAATAGAACAAGTGAACGAAGCAAGAGCAATTATGAACTTAATGGCAGAACGTGGTGCCAGTGTACCTATTCCGACTGATGTAATTGTTGCTGATAAATTTGCTGCCGATGCAACGGCTACGGCTAAAGCCGCTGGTGTTGTTGCTAGTCATGAAATGATTTTTGATGTAGGTATTAATACCAGTATTGCTTTAGAAAAAATTATTTTAGAAGCAGGGACTGTGTTATGGAATGGCCCCGTAGGCGTGTTTGAATTTCCACAATTTTCTGCTGGTACGCAGCATTTAGGCAAGGCAATTGCTGCTAGCCAAGCATTTAGTATTGCAGGTGGCGGCGATACCGTTGCAGCAATTAATCAATTTAATTTAACCAAAGATATTGATTATATTTCTACTGCGGGAGGTGCTTTTTTAGAGTTTTTAGAAGGAAAAAATCTACCTGCAGTTGCTGCTTTAGTCAGTCGTAATTAAAAATAAATGAGTTACTTAGTAACTTAGTAACTTAGTAAATTAATATATTAATACATTATTTAAAATAAAAAAAGGTTCATAATGAAAAATATACCAAGACATATAACCTCGGTTTTAGTGCTAGGATTTACTTTTTTATTAGCCTCTTGCACACAAGAGCAGCAAAATAAAATTTCACGCGACATTCAAAACTATACAGGAACAAATGGTGTGCTTGAAATTTATTCAGGTGATAAAGTAGTGCGTCGATTTATCAAAGTAGATAAAATGTCTACGGCGATGGGGACTAGTGATGGTCAGCCACGGCCGTATCGTTACGGTTATGGTTATTTAGATGAAAATCTAAATATGCAAGTTGATACGGGTGAAAAGAAGGTTTATTTTGAAATCAGTGATTACAGTACCAGTTATATATTTTTTGAAAACCCACGGTAATATCAACATTTCAAATCATAGACACCTTACCTTGCTCTATACGGTAGATGGTGTCGCAACGCTTTGCCAATGCCTCATCGTGGGTCACTAAAACCAAAGCAGTATTGTGTTGTTTAACTTGCTCAAACAATAAAGACTCAATACGCTGCCCCGTGGCGTAATCTAAACTTCCAGTGGGTTCGTCAGCAAAAATGATAGCGGGCTTAGTTGAGAATGCTCTTGCCAGTGCTACACGTTGTTGTTCACCACCTGATAGCACTGTAGCGCGTTGGTTGGCTTGGGTACTTAAACCTACTGCCTCAAGCCAACTCAGAGCGATGTCTTTTTGATGAGTAAAACTGTGTGTTGGGAAGCTAATTTCTAATGCTAACATCACATTTTCTAAGGCAGTTAAATGATTGATGAGTTGAAAGTTTTGAAATACAAATCCAACGCCTTGTTTTTGATATGAATAGTGTGTTTGAGATATATCAGTGGTGTATTTTCCAGAACGTAAAGCAGATCGGTCTTCTTCACTAAGTGTTGTGAGTGATTGCCCAAATAACTTGATGCTACCACTTTGTGGAGTATCTAAACCCGCTAGTAGTGCTAATAAAGTGCTTTTTCCGCTACCTGATGCACCAATGAGTGCGACAGATTGGCCTGCTTTAACTGAAAGACTCGCTTGATGTAAAACATGAATCGTTCCTGTTGTGTCAGTAAATGATTGGCTTACAGCGTCAGCATTTAGTAAAATAGTGTCTAGCAATGTTGAGCTTGTTTGATGATTAATCATAATTATTTATAGTTATTTTATTTATAGTTATTTTATTTATAGTTATTTTTATTTATAGTTATTTTTATTTATAGTTATTTTATATTTTTTGTATAGAGTTAATTGTAGAGTTTGAAAAAATCGGTAATGTTCAAATAGCACTGATACAAGAAATTTAATAATTAAGAAGTAACCAGTAAAATTAACAGGCTACTGCACCACTATAAATATTATAAAAGTTAAAATTTAACATTACCAAAAAATCTAATGTTTAGTACTTAAATAATTTTTGCCTTCATTAAATCATGCATGTGTAAAGCACCTATAAGCGGCGTATCAGTAAGGCTGTCATCTAAGACTAATAATTGATTTTTACGGGTTTCATCCATCATTTTCAGTGCGTCTATTGCCATCGCATTGGCATTAATAGTCAATGGTTGGCGACTCATACAATACTCTACTGTATAGTTGCGTATATCGCCTAAACGCTCAATGGCTCTGCGGACATCACCATCAGTAAAAATACCCACTAGTTGATTAGATTGATGGTCAATTACCGCTGTCATACCCATACCCTTGTGCGTCATTTCCATTAAAGCCGCCAAAATAGTACAGTGATTATTTACAACAGGCAAAGCATCGCCAGTACGCATGATGTCACGTACATAAGTGAGTAGTTTCCGACCTAAAGTACCACCTGGGTGGCTTTTAGCAAAATCTTGTGCCGTAAATCCCCGTACTGCTAATGTTGCCATAGCCAAAGCATCACCCATAGCCAAGGCTGCTGTTGTACTGGCCGTAGGTGCAAGGGCTAATGGGCAAGCTTCTTGATTGACCTTGGCCTTTAAATGTACGTTGGCATATTGGGCTAAAGTAGAGTTACAGTCACCGGTGATGGCAATAACAGGCAATCCAACACGCCTTAAACTGGGTATTATATTAATAATCTCTTCAGTAGTACCGCTGTTTGACAAAGCAATGAGTACATCATTAGATTGCAACATGCCTAAATCACCGTGGGCTGCTTCAGCAGGGTGAATAAAAAAAGCAGGTGTTCCTGTACTGGCTAATGTTGCAGCAATTTTACGGCCAATATGCCCCGACTTGCCCATACCACTGACCACTACTCGCCCAGTACAACCCAATAACAAATAGACTGCTTGAACCATACTGTCATTAATATGAGGCAGTAACTCTAAAATACCTTGTGCTTCCACTGTTAAAGTATTACGTGCCGTATTAATAATAATATCAGTAGAAATAGCGTAGGGCAGTACAGTCATAAAGTTACTTTTATATTATTTATATTGTTATGTATATTGTTATGTATATTGTTATGTATATTACTATTTATGTTGTTTTATATTATTTTATATTTCTTTTTATTTTGCAGTAAAAGTAATAATATGGTTAATAATTAACTCAATACCGATATATTCGTCAATATTATGGTTATGATAACTAGGTATTAAAGATAATACTGTTTGTTTAGAAGGCAGCTCTAAAGAGTATAAAAAATACGCACCTCTAAAAAATTTAGCAACTATTTTAGCTTTTAATGGGCTATTTTGGTTATATTGAATATCATCAGGACGAATGAGCAAATCAATTGGATGTCCAATAGAATATGTATTAATTATAGAGTGTGTAATAATACCCAACTCGCATTCAATCTGTTGTGTAGTTAATATTTTTGCGGGTAATAATACACCTTCGCCAATAAAATTAGCTACGTAACGGTTGATTGGTTCGTGATATAAATCATAAGGTGTTCCCCATTGACAAATTTTTCCATCAGATACAACGCCTATTTTATCGGCAACTGCAAAGGCTTCATATTGGTCATGGGTGACTAAAATAGCCGTTGTGCCTGTTTGTTTTAAGATAGCTCTGACTTCTTGTCCTAATCGTTCACGCAACTCGACATCTAAATTAGAAAAAGGTTCATCTAATAGCAATAATTGCGGCTGTGGTGCTAAAGCCCTTGCTAAAGCGACTCGTTGCTGTTGTCCACCTGATAATTCATGAATATAACGTTTACCCAAAGTACTTAAACCCACTAAATCTAACATTACTTCAACGCGATTAGTTTGCTCGGCAACCGATTGCTTTTTTATTTTAAGGCCAAAAGCAATGTTGTCTGCAACGGTTAAATGCGGAAACAGAGCATAATCTTGAAATACCATACCAATACCCCGTTTTTGTGGTGGAATATTGATTTGAGTATTTGAGATTAATTGTTGATTTAAAGTGATTGTGCCTGCAGAAATAGATTCAAAGCCAGCAATTGAACGCAGTACAGTGGTTTTACCACAACCTGATGCCCCTAACAAACACACAATATCGCCTGAATTGACTGAAAATGAAAGTGTATTAACTATTTGTCGCTTACCAAAATTAATTTCAATATTGTCTACTATTAATAAAGGTGAAGGAGGGCAGTTAATAGAAATGATAGAATTTATAGACGTTGTAACGGTGTGAGATAGATTCATTGACTAGTAATGCTCAATTAAAAATAACAAATAAAAATAAATAAATAAAAATCAACAAATAAAAACAAATAAAAAATTAATACATAATACATAATACATAATATATTTTTCAATAAGTTGTCTTTTCTGAATTAACGACCAAAATAATAACAGGTATTAAACCCGTTAAAACAATCATTAGACTTGGCAATGCTGCATTTTGCCACATACCTTCTGATGTGAGTTCAAACACACGCACAGCTAAAGTATTCCACCCAAAGGGGTGAGTCATTAATGTAATGGGCATTTCTTTCATAGCGTCTACAAAACACATTAGTACCGCAGTTAATATACCACCACGTAATAATGGTGTGTACAAACGCGTAATCATTTGTAGTTGATTAAGCCCTAATGAACGGGCAGCATTTTCTTGATTAGGACTAATGCGTTGCATAGCACTGTCAATCGGTTGAAAAGCGACTGCCATAAATCGGGTAACCAATGCCAACAGCATAACTGCAATAGATCCTTTTAAAACTTGATAGCCCGTGAAACCTAAAATATGAGTTATCGGGATTAATACATTGTCTAACCAAGCAACAGGTAAAAAGATACCGACAGCTAATACTGAACCAGGAACGGCATAGCCTAATGTAGCAATACGAATTAACCAGCGAGTAGTCTTTTGATTAAAACGGCGTTGAATAAATACTAAAATTAATGCTAAAGTAGCGACGATACATGCCGTTAATAGTGAAATAGTCACAGAGCGAATAATTAAACCGATATATCTACTGTCAAAATCTTCGTACCACACTGTAGCAGTCCAGATAATTAATTGTACAACTGGGGCAATAAACGCAATAATTAATACTAAGCTACATAAACCAGTGGCCAAGTAACGATGCCAACCCCGTAGCTGAATACGGTCAGTGGCTATTATTCGCCCTTGATATTGTTTAGTACCGCGTCCCCATTGCTCTAAAGATATTAATGCAAATATAAATATCACTAAAATGAAAGCCAATTGTAAAGCTGCAGGTAAATTAAACAGTGAAAACCAGGACTTATAAATAGCCGTAGTAAACGTATCAAAGTTAAACATAGACACTGCTCCAAAATCAGCCAATGTTTCCATTAATGCTAAAGTTAAGCCCGCAATTAACCAAGGTCTAGCCATAGGCAGTGCAACCTTCCAAAAGCCTTGTTGCCGTGATAAACCCAGCATTTGTGCCGCTTCTAAAGCTTGTTTTCCTTGGGTTAAAAACGCATTACGGGCTAACAAATAAACATAAGGATAAAATGACAGGCTTAGTATTAATAATACGCCGCCTGTTGAACGAATTCTAGGGAAGCCATTAAAATGACCGATGAATTGACGTAAAGTAGTTTGAATAGGTCCTGTAAAATCAAATAAACCTATGTGTACAAAAGCCAGTACATAAGCTGGCATTGCTAAAGGCAAAACTAAGCTCCAACTAAAAAACTTACGGCCAGGAAAATCGCAAATTGACGTAAACCACGCAAGCGGTACACCCAGTGCTAATACGCCTACGCTTACGCCTAACATCAGTATGAAAGTATTTTTCAGTACATCAGGCAGTACGTATTCACTTAAATGCATCCAAATATCGGTTTGAGGCGACAAAAATGCACTTAATACCATACCTAAAGGAATAAGCGTTAATAAAGCAATTGGGGCAACATACAATGCACCGCGCAGTGGCAGATAACGCATTTTTTATTTATAGCCTACTCGGTCCATTAATCTAACTGCTGAAGTTTGTAGTTCGCCTGCTTTGTTCATATTAATTAAATTTTGCTTAAACGGTCCCCAATTATTGACCAAGCTATTTGCTTTTATTTTTGGGTTAGCAGGGTATTCTAAATCTTTATCAGCATAGATACTTTGTGCTTTGTCAGAAGACAGCCATTCAATGAGTTTAATCGCACCTGATTCATTTTTAGCATAGCGTGTTACACCAGCACCTGACACATTAACGTGAACGCCATTGGTTTTTTGATTAGCCCAAAATAATTTAGCATTGTAGGTTGCTTGTTGTTCGGCAGATAATTTATTTAATATACGGCCTAAGTAATAAGTATTGATAATCCCTACGGCGCATTGTCCTGCAGCAACGGCTTCAATTAACTGGGTATCATCAGGAAATACATCGGTTGCTAAATTGTTCACCCAGCCTTTGATTATATTTTCAGTTTTAGGTTCACCGTATTGGGCAATCATCATAGCCACTAATGATTGGTTATATACTTTTTTACTGGTACGAAGGCATAACTTATCTTTGAAGCTGGAACCTGCTAATTGTTCGTAAGTCGATAATTGGTCTACTTTAATCAAAGTAGGGTTGTAAATCATCGTGCGGGCACGTATGGATAAACCAAACCATTGTTGTTTAGGATCGCGTAAATGGGCGGGAATGTTGTTTTTTAATTTTTTTGAATTGATAGTCTTTAATAAACCCAATGATGAAGCTTGCCATAAGTTTCCCGCATCAACAGTAATTAAAACATCAGCAGGTGTATTGGTACTTTCAGCTTGTAGACGAGCCAATAAAGGGCCTTCTTTGTCTGTGAGCATTTTAATTTCTACACCAGTTTCTGCCGTATATTGATCAAATAAGGGTTTAATTAATTGTTCATTACGGGCAGAATAAACAGTTACAGTTTCAGCAAACGATAGTGTTGTTAAAGTGGCTAAAGCAAGTGCTAGTACGGAGCGAGAGAGTAAATTTTTTTGCATATAATTTTTTAAGAATACAGTTAAAAAGTAAGGGATGTAAAAAATAAAATGTAAAATAAATAAGAAAATAAATAAGAAAATAAACAAGAAAATAAACAAGAAAATAAACAAGAAAATAATACCTACGTAATTTAGTCAAGTTTTATTTAAATAGATTTTACTATACTTAATTTACTTTAACTCACTTTAATTTACTTTAAAACAAGGAACTTATAAAGTTACACATTTAAATAGCAGCTAGTGTTAATGATTCGGCTAGTCCTATATACGCTTGCGGCGTTAATTGCATTAAACGATTTTTTTCATCTATCGGTAAATTTAATTGTGTAACAAATGCTTGTAATGATGCTTGATTAATACCGTCTTTACCGCGTGTTAAAGCTTTAAGTTGTTCGTAAGGGTTAGGCAAATCATGCACACGCATCACGGTTTGAATCGCTTCTGCGAGTACTTCCCAACTGTTATTTAAATCTTCGTTTAAACGGCTTGTATTTATTTCTAATTTATTGAGTCCCTTTAAGGTACTGTCATAGGCTAATAAGCTGTAACCTAAACCTACACCCATATTTCTTAAGACTGTACTGTCGGTTAAATCACGTTGCCATCTAGAAATAGGCAGTTTTTCTGCCATGTGATGTAACACTGCATTGGCTAGACCTAAATTACCTTCAGCATTTTCAAAATCTATTGGGTTCACTTTATGGGGCATAGTAGATGAACCAATCTCACCTTCTTTTAATTTTTGTTTAAAGTAGCCCACACTGATATAACCCCAAATATCGCGGTTAAAATCAATCAAAATAGTATTGATTCGTGCTATGGCATCAAATAAGCGTGCCATATAGTCGTGCGGCTCAATTTGAATCGTCATTGGATTAAAAGTTAAACCTAAGCGTTCAACGACGGATTGACTAAATTTTGGCCAATCTATATTTGGATACGCAATAATGTGGGCATTGTAATTGCCAACTGCCCCATTCATTTTTGCCAATAGTTCAACGGCATTAATGTCCGATTGGGCTGATTTTAGACGCACCAATACGTTAGCCATTTCTTTGCCGACAGTCGTTGGGCTGGCGGTTTGTCCGTGAGTACGCGACAACATGGGCTGCCCTGCAAATAATTGTGCCATACTGCTTAATTGTTGAGTAATAGCGTTTAAAGATTGATTAATAACTTGACGGCCGCCTTGTAGCATTAATGCGTGTGATGTGTTGTTAATGTCTTCTGATGTACACGCAAAATGTATAAATTCTACTGCGTGTGCTGCGTGTATTAAACGGTTTTCAGGGGTTTTTAAAGTTGTTTTTAACCAATACTCTACGGCTTTAACATCGTGATTTGTCGTGGCTTCAATCGTTTTTATAGCGTGAGCATCTTCTAAACTAAACGTATTCACTATTTTATTTAAAGTATCTCGTTCAGCTTGGGGTAGGCTAGGAAACTGTGGCAAACCAGCATCAGACAAAGCAATAAACCAAGCCATCTCAACTTGAACACGGCAGCGTAACAAAGCAGCTTCAGAAAACCATTCGCATAGTGGTGATGTTTTGCTGGCATAACGCCCATCTAATGGACTTAAAGCAGACAATGAATTGAAAGGTGAAGGTGTTATAAAAGACATAAAAATAGACTTAAATTAAAATAATAAAATAATAAAATTTAAAAACACTAAAAATAAATAGTGAACGGTTGTAGTCTATTGTATGATGTGAGATATTTTATTAAGAAATATCTAATGTTGTAATTTTACAACTTTTTGCTGTGTACAATATCAGTATTGAATGGCATAAACTTTAACTATTCAAGTGACTGATATCATCACTAATAAGGCGTGTGCCAGTTTTTATGCTATTTTGCACATCTGTTTAACTTTAAGAAAATTATGGCTTTACGATTAATAGGTTCTACTACCAGCCCTTACACGCGAAAAGTCCGTATTGTGATGGCTGAAAAAAAAATTGAATATCATTTTGAAATTGAAAACGTGTGGGATTCACAGGTAGTCATTAGTCGTCACAACCCCTTAGGAAAAATTCCTTGTATGGTGATGGAAGATGATACTGCCGTGTATGATAGCCGTGTTATTGTTGAATATTTAGACACATTGACACCAGTCAGCAAACTTATCCCGTCAGCGGGTAAAGAGCGTGTAGTGGTTCGTACATGGGAAGCGTTGGCCGATGGTTTATCTGACGCCGCAATTGCAGCGCGTTTAGAACAAACTTGGGCTGGACGAACTGATGAGCAACGCTGTCAAGCGTGGGTAACACGCCATTTAGTTAAAATTCAAAACGCATTGCGTACAATGAGTGATAGTTTAGGCGAAAAATCATGGTGTTTTGGTAACAGTTATACTTTGGCTGACATTAGTGTTTGTGTTGCACTGGCTTACTTAGACTTGCGTTTTCCAGCGATTAATTGGCGAGACAATGTCAATTTGGCTAAACTGTATGATAAAGTTTCACAAAAGCAAAGTTTTATAGACACTGACTACAAGCAGGTCAGTGCTTAATATTATCTACAATATATACAACTATGTATAAATAAACTATGTATAAATAAACTATGTATAAATAAACATAAATATAAACATAAACAGACATAAATATTAACATTAACATTAACATTGTTTGAAAGCGGCTTCGGTCGCTTTTTTACTTTTTAAAAACTATATATGATTCCTAATCAATTTGTACAAGATGTATTGGCACGAACCGATATCGTTGAACTAGTAGGACGTTATGTTACTTTGCGTAAAATGGGGGCTAGTTTTACAGGGTTATGCCCATTTCATAACGAAAAATCACCGTCATTTAGTGTAAGTCCTAGTAAACAGTTTTACTATTGTTTTGGGTGTGGAGTCAGCGGCACTGCATTAGGATTTTTAATGGAATACAGTGGTTACGCGTTCCCCGAAGCAGTAGAAGAATTGGCACGAACCGTTGGTTTAACAGTACCTACTGAAGTACGTAATAAGCATCAATCACCTGACCAAGCAGATGAGGAGTCCAATTATCGCATGCAGTTATTACAAAACAACCTGTTAGCTGCACAATTTTATAAAAAACAACTGAAACAAACATCAAATAAAGCCGTTGAATATTTAAAAAAACGCGGTGTAAGTGGTGAAATTGCAGCTAAATATGGTGTGGGATATGCCCCCAATGACTGGCAAGCTTTGAATCAAATTGCACCTAATTATCATGATGCAAGCTGGATTGATTGCGGTTTAGTCATTGAGAAAAAAAATGAACTACCCAGTAATATAGACAATCATACACCTTTGCCATCACGTCGTTATGACCGTTTTAGAGATAGAATTATGTTTCCAATTCGTTCAACCCGTGGTGAAATTATTGGTTTTGGTGGGCGAGTTATTGATCAAGGTGAACCTAAATATTTAAATTCACCTGAAACGGCCTTATTTAATAAAAGTCATGAGTTATATGGTTTAAATGAAGCCCGTATGGCTATTCGGGCTGCTGGATATGTTGTAGTAACTGAAGGTTATATGGACGTAATTGCTTTGGCTCAATGGGGTTTTCAGCAAACAGTGGCTACTTTGGGGACTGCTGTGGGCAGCAGCCATATACAAAAATTATTTCGCTATACCGATCATATTATTTTTAGTTTTGACGGAGACAGTGCAGGTCGTAAAGCTGCATGGCGTGCCTTAGAGGCTAGTTTGCCTATTTTGACAGAAATACGGCGAATATCTTTTTTATTTTTGCCTATAGAACATGACCCTGATAGTTTTGTACGTCAAGAAGGGACGCAAGCATTTCAACAGGCTATTGTCAATGCCTTGCCTTTGTCGCAAGTATTATTAAATACACTGATTGAGCGGCATAATATTCAGTATGCTGAAGGGCGTACTGCCTTATTGCAAGAAGCAAAGCCAATGCTACAGAGTATTCAGGCAGGTATGTTACGTTTGCAATTAACGAAAGGACTGGCATATTTAACAAAAATTAGTTCGGCTGAAGTAGAGCAATTTTTAAAAGTAGATTCAAAAGTAAATTCAAAAGTAAATTCAAAAATAGATTCAAAAATAGATTCAAAAGTAAATTCTTTAGTGACTAAAAATATAGCTATTCATTCATCTCATACTGTCAATACAAACCATGTGGAGAATAACGTTAAACGGTATGGCATTCAAGCCGTAAAAACACACTCATTGCCTTTAAAAATGCAGCTGGAAGGCGGTATCAAACAGTCTAAACCACGATTAAGTAAAGAAGATTGGATTGCCCAACAAAAACATAATAAAACAGGCATTCGTACCAGTACAGGGGCTTTAGCCCCGCAAGCCAGTAAAGCCTACTTATTGGCTTTAGTGTTGTTAAAAGCCCCTGAACAGTACATTTTAGCGTGTCCTTGGTTAGTAGCTTGGCGTACAGATTTAAAAAATGCTACATTAGATGAAAAAAATTTAGCGCTACTGTGCGATGCGTTAGAGTATGTACATCAAACAATACGTAACGACACTATAATGACCATAGGTGAAGCTGATATTACGCAATACATTAGTCTGCAGGCAGAGCAAGGAAAAAGTCAAGCATTAATGGGCTGGTTACAAGCCGCTTATGCTAAAGAATCAGAGGACAGTGTGTCGCCTGCCGTAGATGACGCGGTGCGTTTAGCGGCTTATTTACGATACGTACAGTTACAGTCCTTGTGTAAGCAAGCCGCTGATAAAGTGGGTAGTTCAACAGCAGCGTTACAAGACTATAAACATTTGAATGGCTTACTTAAACAGGCACAGGCTGCTTATGTGATTAAACCAATTGACTAAATTAATGTACAGGCAGAAAATATTCTGTCCCAACTAAGCCTGTTTAAAGTTGGTAGTGGCAGTAGTATTATTTACAACTTGAGAGTACTGAAGACGTTTTAAACGGCCGATTCGTTTAAATCGTTTGAGTGCCAAGGTATAACGCCTAATAAACTGTTCAGGGTATTCAGGGGTAATAATGATTCTTTTAACCATACCACGTTTTAAACGAACACAAATAAATTTATTAGATGCACGGCGGTTACATAAACGAAGAGCTACGGTATAATCTAAAGCATCGTAGCTAATCATACGAATAGATTCTATATGCTTAACGTGAACTTTATACACTTTAAAGCGTTTAAATAAGCGAACGTAAAACACATGATTTTCTAAATGATAATCATAAAAAAAATCAAAATGGTTAATCATTAAAAACAAAATAATTGGTTTTAAAACTAACCATAGAATTAGCAATTTATAAATCATTGTAATTGATTACAAATAGTCATGGATTATTATAAATAACAGTAAGTGATATTGACTGCTATTAAAATAATAAAATTAAAAATTAGTTTGTGATGCTTTAACCATGGTCATAGCTGCTGTAATCATACTGCCCATATCTGAAAAATTAGCAGGTACAACTACCGTGTTGCCTTCTTTTGCGATATTTCCAAAACTGTGTACATACTCTTGTGCAATTTTGAAGTTAATTGCTTGTAAACCGCCCGGCTGCTCAAGTGCCATAGCTATTTTACTGATAGCTGCGGCATTGGCTTCTGCTATCATCTGAATTGAGGCTGCCTCACCTTGGGCACGATTAATCACTGCTTGCTTTTCGCCTTCAGAACGAGAAATGGCTGATTCACGTTCGCCTGACGCAATATTAATTTGTTCTTGACGACGGCCTTCAGAAGCAGCAATTAAAGCACGTTTTTGACGTTCAGCGGTAATCTGTGCTTGCATAGAATGCAAAATCTCTTTGGGGGGTGTTAAGTCTTTAATTTCATAGCGTAATACTTTAACGCCCCATGTCGTGGCTGATTCGTCAATTGCAGTAACAACACTATGGTTTATATGGCTACGCTCTTCAAAGGTTTTATCTAATTCTAAACGGCCTATGACACTACGTAAAGTAGTTTGTGCCAGTTGAGTAATTGCCATCACATAGTTACTACTCCCGTAGCTGGCTAATTTTGGGTCCGTTACTTGAAAATAGATAATACCATCTACTTGTAACTGGGTATTGTCTTTGGTAATACAAATTTGACTAGGAACGTCTAATGCGATTTCTTTTAAAGAGTGCCGATAAGCGACTCGTTCCATAAAGGGAATGATAAAACTTAAACCTGGTAATAATGTCCTGCTGTATCGGCCTAAGTGTTCAACAATCATTACTGTTTGTTGTGGCACTATATTGATAGATTTGAAAGCAATAAAACTTAAAATTGCCATGAAAATAGTAGAAATAATTTCAAACATAATTTCTCCAAAGATAAATGTTAAAGTAAATACTAATCAATAATTAGTAAATAATTAACAATAATTAAAAATAGTTAAAAATAGTTAAAAATAATTAAAAATAGTTAAAAAATAGTTAAAAATAGTTAAAAAATAATATTTTATATTTCGTTAATAGTGTAGCCGACTACTCACCATTATAAGTGAGTAACAAAGAATTTCCTTCCATACCTACAATTTTATATAAACCTGGCTGCGGTACACAGTAGACGTGATTTTTATCATGATTATCGATTTTAGCAGACCATTGTGAGCCACGATAGTGTACTTTTGTTAAGTAATCTAAGTTGCTTTTATGCCATTCAACAACTGTAATAATATTACCAACATCATTTTGAACCATAGTATTGCGCTGGGCGTGAGCACGTAATAAAGGTGAACGTTTTGTTTTAATTATTTGTCTTATAAATAAAATTAATAAAAGAATTGCTAATATAGTTCTTAATATATAAGACGTTGAATTAAACAAAAAAAATAACTCGTGAAATTGTTCTGAAGAAAAAAAGTTGCTAATTTTCAATTTAAGCGTTGTGATTCTATCAACGGTATTTATAAACATACAATTAAATTACCTTAAAAATGTGACCCAAATAAAGTTACTTTACCCAAGCATAATATAATTAAAATTATTACCAAAATTGGCGTACACGGTTTAAATCATTTTCAGTATCAACGCCTGCTACGGTTGGTTTTGTCCAAGGCAATACTGCAATGCGATAGCCATGCCACAAAGCACGTAATTGTTCTAACTTTTCAACTACCTCCAATGGACTTTCAGATAGGTTAGGGTATTGTCGTAAAAAATTTGCACGATAAGCATAAATCCCAATATGCCTAAAAACAGTCGGCAGTTGTTGATGAGATATATTTGAATGATAATTTGGCTGCATTAAGCCAGTGCCAGATTGACCAATAGCGTCACGGGCAAATGGAATCGGTGCACGTGAAAAATACAGTGCCTCACCGGCTTTGTTGCAGACGACTTTAACGGCATTGGGATTAAATATATCTACAATATGATCCGATGTTAAAGGGTGTGCCGCTGTAGCAATAGTACAGTGAGTGTGTTGGTATAAGGTATGAGCAACTGTATGAATCAGTTCAGGATCAATCATGGGCTCATCAGCTTGTACGTTCACTATAATAGATTCATTCGGTAAATTTAATAGTGCCACCGCTTGAGCTAAACGGTCTGTACCTGTTAAGTGTTCTACATCAGTCAAAACGCAATTGAAGCCATACTGTTGTATGGTATGTGCAACTTGGGCACTGTCTACAGCAACAGTTAAACTGATTGGATTGGCTTTATTGGCTTGTTGTGCAGTTCGTACAACCAAAGGCACGCCACCTAAATCAGCTAAAATTTTATGTGGTAAACGACTAGATGATAAACGGGCAGGGATAATAATATGAAACATAACAAATCAAATGTTTTAAATGAATATTGTTAAAATATATTAATTATTATTATTTTTCATGAAGGTGTTCTGGTTTAAGTGCTTGCACAGTTAAATCAATAGCATAATTACGCTCTAGCATCATAATGCCATCTATGATGGGATAAGCAGTTTTTTCAATCGTACAGATTAACTGCTGTACTTTACTATCGTAGCTTAGTCTACCTTTACAGGCAGGACAGGCTAAAATGTCTAAATATTTAGGATTCATAAGATTTTAAATTAATTAACTTGTAATAATTGACTTGTAATATTTAATATTATTACTTGCAGTATTATTGGTACGGTTATCGTTCATTATTTATCATCTATTTTATAGTATTTAATAAAATTTAGTATTTAGTATTTAGTATTTAGATAGTATCTAACTAGATAGTATCTAACAATAACATAATAATAAAATAATATTACAGTAACGTAATAATAACGCAATATGAAACAATCACTTTCTCTTGATGCCGTCAATACATACTCTGAAAATTTAAAGCCTTTACGAGAAAAAATTGATGCTTTAGACACGGAAATTTTAAATTTAATTAATCAGCGTGCCAGTCTTGCATTGCAAATAGGTGCTAAAAAGCACGCTAAAGGTGAGTCAATTTATCGCCCCGAACGTGAAGCACAAATTTTACTAGCATTAAAAAATCGCAATGTCGGCCCTTTAAAAACTGAAGGCTTACAAGCCATTTGGCGTGAAATTATGAGTGCCTGTAGAGCCATTGAAGCTATAACGACAGTAGCGTACTTAGGTCCAGCAGGAACTTATAGCGAACAGGCTGTTTTAAAGCAATTTGGTAGCGGGGTCTCTTTAATGCCTTGTAAAACAATTGATGCTGTTTTTCGTGCCGTAGAAGCCGATAGTGCTCAATTTGGTATTGTTCCTGTAGAAAACTCTACAGAAGGCGTTGTCTCACGTACTTTAGATTTATTACTAACGACACCGCTATCTATTTGTGCAGAAATGGTATTACCTATTGAACACCATTTATTAGGATTAAATGATTCTTTAAAAGGCGTTACACGTATTGTAGGCCACGCACAAGCCTTGGCTCAATGCCAAGCTTGGTTAGCTGAATATACCCCAAATATTCAAATACAAGCAGTTACTAGCAATGGTGAAGGGGCTCGTTTAGCCAGTGTAGATCCTTGTACTGCTGCGTTGGCAGGGAGCACAGCACAATCATTGTACAACTTAAAAATAATACACCCTTGCGTACAAGATGATATTAATAATCGCACACGGTTTGTAGTGATCGGGACTCATCTGACACAACCAAGTATTAATAGCCTTGTTAAAGATCAAACCAGTCTGATTGTTTCTGTAGATAACAATGCTGGAGCAGTGTATGCTATGTTAAAACCACTGGCTGATCATGGCGTTAATATGACACGATTAGAATCGCGTCCAGCGCGTACGGGTTCTTGGGAGTATTATTTTTATATTGATATTGCTGGACATGCACTCACGCCTAGTGTTACGGCTGCTTTGCTGTCATTAAAAAATGTAACTGCTTTTTATAAACTACTAGGTTCGTACCCTTTAAGTGTTACTCCATAATTTTTTAGAAATTTACGCTTTAAACTAAAAAATAAGATACAAATAAGATACAAATAAGATACAAAATATAGAATATTTTAAATAACTCAGTCATTATGCTTCCTAATAATAAAATAGATTCGTTAAATAGAGCTACGCCTCAAACAGACTGCAAATCAATTCGTTTAATTAAAAAATACCCTAATCGCCGTTTATATGATACTAAAACCAGTACTTATATTACTTTAGAAGATATTCGTAATTTTGTAGTTTCCAGTGAAAAAATTCAGGTTATTGATGCCAAAACAGGTGAAAATTTAACACGGAGTGTTTATTTACAAATTGTGCTAGAAGCCGAAGCAGGTGGCGAACCCTTATTTACTGAAGATGCCTTAATTTGTATGATTCGTTTTTATGGCAATACTTTTCAGGGGACTATCGGTAGTTTTTTAGAAAAAAATATACGTGCTTTTTTAGAGGTTCAAATAAAACTACAAGAACAAAATAAATTATTATTAACAGCAAAAATGTATCACCCAGATGTTTGGATAAATTTGTTGAGTACACCTAATTCAGCAACTCAAACGATGGTGGGAACTTATTTAGAACATAGTAAGCAGGCATTCTCACAAATGCAAGAAGCGTTGCAGGTACAGACTTTGGCTTTATTTACTTCGTTTAGTACTGGTGAACCCTCTAAATCAGACTAGTTCAGACTAATAAATAGAGACTTAGCAAATAGGGTGTGCGATTAGTACAAAAGACATATGAGCATACTATTCTCTATGCCCGTGTTTCATCAAGCGTGATTGTTCACGTTTCCAATCGCGTTCAGCATCTGCATCACGTTTGTCATGTAATTTTTTACCTTTAGCCAAACCTAACTCTAACTTAATACGGCTGTTTTTATAATGTAAATTTAAAGGCACTAAAGTAAAACCAGCGCGTTCTACTTTACCAATTAATTTATCAATTTCAGCTTTATGCAATAACAGTTTGCGTGTTCTTGTGGGTTCAGGTATCACATGCGTACTGGCTTGAGGCATAGCAGTGATATGCCCATTAAGCCAAAATAGCTCACCATCACGAATCACAATATGGCTTTCTTTGATTGCACCACGCCCACCACGAATGGCTTTAACTTCCCAGCCCAGTAGGACAATGCCTGCTTCATAGCGGTCTTCAATAAAAAATTCGTGGGTAGCTTTACGGTTGTTAATGATACTCATAATGTATGTGTAATTGTATGTATAGTGGTATAGGTAATAATATACTCAATGCATATATTCAATGCACTGCTGGGACAAGTTGTCCATTGACCATGCGGTAAGCAATATCGCATTGTTTTGCTAATAATTCATCATGGGTTACTAATACTAAAGCAGTGCCATTTTGTACGGTTAATTCTAAAAATAAATCAAATACTTTAGCTGCATTGTCTTGGTCTAAATTGCCCGTTGGTTCATCGGCTAATATTAATTGTGGCTGCCCAACTAAAGCTCTAGCGACTGCGACTCGTTGGCGTTCACCCCCACTTAATTGGGCAGGAATATGGTTTGCCCGTTGAGATAGCCCAACACTATTTAAGCAATGTAATGCCTGTTGATGTGCTTCTTTAAGGGATAAACCACGCCAACGTAAAGGCATAGCTACATTTTCTAAAGCAGTAAATTCGGGTAATAAATGGTGAAATTGGTAAACAAAGCCTACCCGTGCATTGCGTTCTTTAGCACGTTTAGTTTCATTCAAATCAGCAGATGACCAGTTTAAATCACCAATACATATATTGCCCGTATCTGGGGTATCTAACCCACCTAATAAATGTAATAAAGTACTTTTTCCTGAACCAGACGCACCTAATATAGCGACTCGTTGGCCTATCGCGACTGTTAAGCAAATATTATTTAATACATGAATAATTTTACCGCCTTCCATATATGTTTTACATACGTGTTCAATATTTAGGGCAGGTAAATGGGTTGATGAACTTGACATAGAGGCAGTTTAAACAGTTAGTTAAATAGTATAGTAACAATAAAATTATTCATACCCGTTATTCATAGCGTAAAGCTTCTACGGGATTAATACTGGCTGCCTTGGCAGATGGATAGATAGTGGCGATTAACGCTAAAAACAATGACAATGTAGCCACCCATATCACATCAGCCCAACGTAAATCACTGGGTAAAGCACTGATAAAATACACTTCACGAGGTAAAAATTGAAAGCCAAACAAATGTTCTATGGCTTCAGTAATGGCACTTAAGTTTAATGCTAATAATATGCCAATAACTAAACCAATAATCAAGCCAGAAGTACCGACTATAAAGCCTTGAATCATAAAAATACGCCTTATACTGGTAGGCGTTGCCCCTAAAGTACGTAAAATAGCAATTTGTCCTTGCTTATCGGTGACTGTCATCACCAACATACTGACCAAATTAAAAGCGGCAACAGCAATAATTAAAGTTAAAATAATAAACATCATACGCTTTTCTACTTGTACGGCGGCAAACCAAGTGCGGTTAGCTTGCGACCAGTCTCTAACCAGCCTATTAGGCGGTACTAAACGGGCTAGTTCTTGTGCTATCTGCGGGGCATCGTCCATCTGCTTAATTTTAACTTTGATACCACTGGCGGTATCAATGCTTAATAATTTTGCTGCATCGTCTAAATGCAATAAAGCGACCGTACTGTCATATTCATAATGACCTGATTCAAAAGTACCTAGCACATTAAATTTACGTGTTCTCGGTAATAAGCCAACAGGCGTACTGGCATTACTGGGAACTAATAAATTAACGGCATCGCCCACTTGTACATCTAGGCTTTTTGCTAATTCTTTCCCTAAAAATATACTAAATTGGCCTGCTTTTAGCGTATTAAGCGACGCATTAAGCGACGCTTGAGTTGAAGATAATTTAACTAAATCACTCACTTGAGGTTCAAGGGCGGGTAAAATCCCGCGTAACATAACACCTTTCATGTGTTCACCGCGTAATATCATGGCTTGACCTTGTACGTAAGGGGCAGTACCAGTAACTTCAGAATTTTGCTGAACCGTTTTAATAGTCGTTTGCCAGTCGGGCATACCTCCATTTAAATCTAATATTTCAATATGAGAGATAACCGATAGCATTTTGCTACGAACTTCTTTTTGAAACCCGTTCATGACCGACATAATAATAATTAACGCCGTTACACCCAACGCAATACCTAGCATAGACAGCATAGAAATAAAACTTACAAATGGCTGATTAGTAGGGTTAGTTTTTTTTGTAGTAACACCCACAGTATTTTTTGAATTATATTTACGCGCTGAACGCACATAACGCCAAGCGATAGACAGTTCAAAAGATAGTAGTGTTAAGTTCATAATAGTATTTTAGCGGTAAAATAAAAATGCAATTTTATGTGTAATTTTGTATATAAATATCTATAGGTGTGTATACAACTTTGTATACAATTTTATTTAAATTTTCTAGGATTATTTATGATTCGTCATTTAGTGATGTGGACTTTACATGACCCCAACGATGCAGTTTACTTTAAAACACAACTAAATAGCTGCCAAGGAATGATTGATGGCTTACTAACGCTAGAGGTTGGTATTATGACCGATACTTTAGAAGCAAATTGCCATGTCGCTTTAAATACTTTATTACGCGATGAAGTTGCATTGGCTGCTTATCATGCACACCCACATCATCAACAAGTCAAACAAAATATTGCTTCATTGGCCCGTTCGCGACAAGTATTAGATTATATTGTGCCGTGAGTCAGCTGCATTTATTTAAAGATGGTGTGGGGGCAAGCCGCGTATTTTGTCCAAAATCGCCTGTTTTTGACACTTTATTTGCATTTTTGTGTGCAAAATACCCTGCTATTTTAGCTAAAACTTGGCAATACCGTTTTAATAATGCTGATATTTATGATTCAAGTGGAATACCATTTGTATTAAATTCACCTTATCCAGCAGGACACACCGTTTATTACTTTCGTGAAGTAGAGCAAGAAGCAAAATTACCTTACTATGAAACTATTATTTATCAAGACGATTCATTAATCGTAGCCGATAAACCGCATTTTTTACCTGTTATTCCTAGTGGTAAATATGTCAAAGAAACTTTACTGGTGCGGTTAAAACAACGTTTGAATTTACCACATTTAGTGCCATTACACCGTATTGACAGAGACACTGCGGGCTTAGTGATGTTTGGTGTTCAACCTAAACAACGCGGTATTTATCAGAACTTATTTCGTGACAGATTGATTGATAAAACATATTTGGCACTGGCAGCTTATGAACCGAGTATTGCTGATTATTTGATGCACACCAATACACCTTATGTCATTAAAAGTTATTTAAACGGCTCACACACAAAAACAAATAAAAAAATAAATTGCTTAAAAAATTTTATGCAAATATCGCTTAATGAAGCGTCAGGCACTGTACCAACAACAATTAATATATCCAATACGCAGACTGAAATTGTAGCCGTTCAACGTTTAGAAAAATATCCAGAAATGGCACAATATACGCTTAAACCTTTGACAGGTAAAAGACACCAATTGCGTGTACACATGCTTAAACTAGGCTTACCGATTATTGGTGATGAAATTTACCCCGTTTTAATGCCCGAGCGTGATATTAGTCAATTAGGACACCCGCCTTTGCAGCTATTGGCAAAAAGTATTGCATTTATAGATCCAATTACGCAGCAGCCTCGTTATTTTGAAAGTACTCGTAATTTAGATTATTTTGGGTAGTTATTACACAGCATGTAACCATGAATAAAGCATAGCTAAAACAGCAGCAAACATAACTAGCGTTGCAAACCCACCTAATAATTTATGCGGTATGCTTAAAGTATATTGACCCAAAATACTGGATTGTGTTCCCACCCACAACATCACTGCCATAATAGGTACAGCAATGACCCCATTAACTACTGCACTCCAAATTAAAGTGTTAATTGGGTCTATAGCAGTAAAGTTGATTAACACTCCAACAGTGGTTGCACAAATTAATACGGTATAAAATCCCTTTGCTTCACGTAAAGCATGGTCTAAACCAGAACGCCATTCAAATACATCAGCAACTGCATAAGCTGCCGAACCTGCTAATACAGGTACAGCTAACATACCTGTACCAATAACACCCAACGCAAATAAAATAAAAGCAAAATCACCTGCGATAGGACGCAAGGCTTCAGCGGCTTGTTTAGTGGTTTGAATATCGGTAATGCCATGTTGATGCAATGTGATAGCCGTTGCTAGCATAACACAAAATGCAACAACATTTGAAAATAGCATACCGACTACAGTGTCTAATTTAATGCGGCTTAAGTGCTCTTTCATAAAACGTTCGCTTTGTGCTACGGTTTCATTTAATAAATCTTGTATTAAGTCGTTGGCTTGACGTGCCTCTGCTTCTTGAGAAGCCTGCCAAAAAAACAAATACGGACTGATAGTCGTGCCTAATACAGCCACAATCATCATCCAATAATTATTATTAGCCTGTAGTTTAGGAATTAAAGTACTGATTAACACACTTTCCCAATTAATATGCAACATAAACACCACAGCCACATAAGCCAGCAAAGTTAAGGTAAGCCACTTTAATACACTGACCATTTTTTCATAATTTAACCATACAGGTAAAATTGCACACAATACGCCAAATAAAGCGGCATAGCCGTGGTGACCGTGTTTGGTATCAGTCGATAAAATAAGTTGTAATGATTCGCCCATTGCTGCTAAATCAGCGGCAATATTTAAAGTGTTTGCTAAGACTAATAGGCCGACTAAAATTAAAGTAATACTGCGTGGCATCACTTTAGCAATATTCGCTGCCAACCCTTGTCCTGTCATCCAGCCAATTCTAGCACTAATCATCTGAATACCAATCATTAAAGGTGTTGTAAAGGCTAACACCCACAACATTCCCGCACCAAATTGTGCACCTGCTTGAGAGTATGTTGCTAAACCGCTGGGGTCATCGTCGGCCGCACCTGTAATTAAACCAGGGCCTAATTGCTTGACTAATGATTGATAACGCTTATATATGGGTTTATGTAATTTAAGAATAGACATTAAAAATAGACATTAAAAATAGCTATTAAAAATAGATGTTAAGTAAATGTATACACATATAAGTACACATACAAGTACACATACAAGTACACTTTGTAACGTGTATCTCGTTAATTAAACAAATTTTAGACAGTATTTAAGAAAAAATAAGAAAAAAATAAGAAAAATAAAAAAGTTATAAAAAAGTTATAAAAAAGTTATAAAAAAGTTATAAGAACTATCACACTAAAGCCATAATATTTATAGTTGGTCTAAAAATAAATGCCCAGCGTACCAAGCGAGTGCAGAGATAATCATAGTAACAGGGAATGTAATTACCCATGACCAAACAATCGTATTTTTTAAACCTTTTTTTAACAAAAAAATTCGGTAGTTTTTACTGCTATCTGCCAACATAGCACCTCTAATGGTATGGCTAACTGATAAGGGTAAGCCTAAAATAAACACAGCAGTTAAAGCAATTTCAGCCGAACAGGCATTGACTGAACTTAAACGTGCCAAACGTTGATCCATATTTTTAATGACGCGCCAACCACCGAATAAAGTGCCTAAACCAATTGAAATAAAACAAGTATATACGACCCAATTAGGGGCAGAAGCCTCCGTCTTATCAAGGCTACCCATAAAAATAAGTAACAGACAAATAATGCTAATACTTTTTCTGGCATCATTAATACCGTGTGCTAGACCATAGCAGGCAACAGATATTAATTGCAATTTTTTAAACCAAAAATCTACTTTTCTGGGGGATTTGTGTTTTAAATACCGCCTAAATAACCACATAATAGCCCCCGCTAAAATAAAGCCAATCGTCGGTGAAATGAGTAAATAAAGTATTATTTTAAATAAATGTGTAGAAATTAAAGCAGTCATACCCACTTTAGCCATTGTAGCACCCATTATGCTACCCACTAAAGCTTGGGATGAACTAGAGCTGACGTTGTATACCCAAGCAATCGTATTCCAAGTTAAAGCACCCGTTAAAGCACCAAATAAAACGTAGTGGTCAATGAAAGTAACATTAACAATACCTTGTCCAATAGGGGCAGGGCTTGCAGTTAATTGAAATATAAACAGCGCAATAGTATTAAAAAAAGTTGAAAATAGAACTGCAAATTTTGGTGTCAAAATTTTTGCCGACACCATAGTGGTAATGGAATTGGCAGAGTCGTGAAAACCATGCATAAATGCTAAAGCCAATGACAAAATTATCAATAAAGCAATGGCGTTCACATTAATATTGTGAGTAATGTAAATATTAGGAATAAAAATATTAGGAATAGTATGAATGGTGTGAATATTATGAATATACCGAATAATATTAATCGGTATTAAATTAATCGGTGTTAAATTAATCGGTGTTAAATTTATTTTTAAAATATTTTAAGCCTTTTTAAGCATTTTCAAGCACAATACCCTGAATAATGTTAGCAACGTCTTCTGATTTATCGGTGATTGTTTCTAATAATTCATAAATAGCTTTCATTTTAATAATGGTTTTAACATCAGACTCTTCACGAAATAATTTAGCAATGGCGATACGCATCATACGGTCGCCTTCACCTTCTAAATGATCAAGCTCTTTCACTAAATTAAGTAATTCATCAGCGTGTTCCATATTAGACAATAGGCTAATAGCTGTTTTAACACGTGAGGCACAGACAACACAAATGTTGGCTAACTCTTTGGCTTCTTGAGTCATCACTTGAATATCATACAAAATAATAACATCAGTAATATCTTCAACTAAATCAAGCATATCGTCCATAGTAGAAATGAGACGGTAAATTTGCTCTCTATCAATAGGCGTACTAAAATTTCTGTGCAATTTTTTCATGACGGTGTGCATCACAGCATCGCCTTTTTTTTCAATGGCAATAATAGATTGAGTGCGTCTTTCTAAATTATTAAAGTCAGTTAATAAACTACGCAATTCAATAGTAGCTAAATAAATGTGTTCGGCATGCTGATTAAATAAATCAAAAAAAGTATTCACATTTTTTTTGGATTTACTTTTTATCTGATGTGTAACGAATTTTTTAAATAAATGAGTAAGTAAACGAGTAAACACGGTAGCCAATAAATGAGTAAATAAGGTAACAAATATCGTTTAAATATTTTTTAAATATCTTTTAAGTGTCTTTTAAGTGCCTTTTTTAAGGACTTTAAAATTTTTTTAATTATATAAATTAAAAATCTGGCCCCGTATGTCCACTAGATGGCATTTGTGGTTTTGAAGGTGGAGGCGGTGAGTTTTGTCGCATTGCTTGGGGTTGCTTAAGCGGCATAGGATTAGCGTTAGAAAAATCGGCAGCAGAGTGCATTCCACCTGCATGATTTTCAAAACGGGTTAATTCTTTACGAAACGTAAGCCTTATTGTACCTGTTGGTCCATTACGTTGTTTGCCAATAATAATTTCGGCAGTACCTTTTTCCATAGAATTTGGATCGTACACTTCATCACGGTAAATAAATAAAATCACATCAGCATCTTGCTCAATAGCCCCCGATTCGCGTAAATCACTCATAATTGGGCGTTTATTGGGCCGCTGCTCTAATGAACGGTTCAATTGAGACAAAGCAACTACAGGACAATTGAGTTCTTTTGCTAATGATTTTAAACCACGTGAGATTTCAGATATTTCTGTTGCTCTGTTTTCAGAGTTACGCCCATTGCCACCCGCACTCATCAATTGTAAATAATCCACCACAATTAAACCAAATTCGCCTGATATTCTAGCTTGCCTACGTGCATTAGCTCGCAAAATATTAATACTTAGCCCCGGCGTTTCATCAATAAATATGGGGGCATTTTCTAATTTAGACAAACCGCGTCCAAGTTTATCCCAATCTTCTTGTTGTAATCGGCCTGTTCTTAGTCTTTGTGCATCAATGCCGCCTACACTGGCTAACATACGCGCTACCAATTGAGAGGCACCCATTTCCATAGAAAAGACAGCTACAGGTAAACCAGAACTTAGTGCAACGTTTTCAGCGACATTTAATGAGAAGGCCGTTTTTCCCATAGAGGGTCTGCCCGCTACAATAATTAAATCTCCCCTTTGAAACCCTGAAGTATCAGCATCTAAATCTTTAAAACCGCAAGATACACCTGTTACATCAGAAGGGTCATTGCGGTGTGCTAGTTCATCAATGCGTTTCATAACACCACTTAAAACAGTGGGTAAGTGTTGAAAACCTTGTTGATTTCTACCGCCTTGTTCAGCAATTGCAAAAATTTTAGTTTCAGCGGCGTCTAATAACTCATGGGCTTCGCGTCCTGCGGGTTGATAGCAATCACTGGCAATTGTTTCTGCGGTTTCAGCCAGTTGGCGTAAAATACCGCGTTCACGCACAATTTCGGCATAACGTTTAGCGTTGGCTGCGGACGGTACACTTTGTGAGACTGTATTAATATAAGGTAAACCACCCACGTCATCGGCACGTCCAGCAGTTTGCAGCCATTCAAATACGGTAATAACATCAGCTGGGCGTGATTTTTCAATCAACTGAACAATGGCACGAAAAATCCACTGGTGTTCGCTGCGGTAAAAAATCTTTTCACTCACAATAATTGACACTGAATCGTAGACATGGTTATCTAATAACAAGCACCCTAAAACACAACGCTCTGCCTCAATAGAGTGAGGTGGTAAACGTAAATTATCTAATGTTAAGCCACTGGCTATTTCAGTATTTAAATCAACATTAAAATCAACTACATCAGATAAAAAATTATCAACATTAGTATGGTCTGTTGTTTGACTAGCATTAACTTCATTACTAGAAGGTAAAGGAATATTTATATCATTTGGATTCATTGTGTAATCTATAGTTTTTGACAATACTTTAACTTTAATACTTAATACTTAATATTTAATACTTAATATTTAATACTTAATATTTTTTGTATATCTGTAATTACATAGTGAAATGTTCACCCAAGTAAACTTTACGTACAGCCTCGTTTCTAATCAGTTCATCGGGAGTTCCTGTTGCTAATACAGTTCCTTCAGTAATAATATAAGCACGGTCAACAATGTCTAAAGTTTCACGTACATTGTGGTCGGTAATTAACACGCCAATGCCGCGTGCTTTTAGAAACCGTACAATCCGTTGAATCTCAATGACTGCAATAGGATCAACGCCCGCAAAAGGTTCATCTAATAAAATAAATCGTGGGTTACAAGCCAAGGCACGGGCAATTTCAACACGCCGTCTTTCACCGCCTGATAAGCTGGCGGCATTGCTGTTAGCAATATGTTTAATCTGTAATTCAACTAATAATGTATCTAAACGGCTTAATAAAGCCAATTTTTTATAAGGCTTGTGTGTCTCTGGGTCTTGTTGTAATTCTAAAACAGCCAAAATATTGTCTCGCACAGATAAACGTTTAAATACAGATGCTTCTTGTGGAAGGTAGCTTAAGCCTGTTGCTGCTCTAACGTGCATAGGGGCATCAATTAAGCTTTTACCGTTTAAAGTTATTTCTCCACGGTCTGCGCCAACTAAACCCACAATCATATAAAAGCTAGTGGTTTTACCCGCTCCATTAGGGCCTAATAAGCCTACAATTTCATTACTATTGACTGTGAGGCTTACACCGCGTACGACTTCTTTGCGGCCATAGCGTTTGTGCAAGTTTTCAACCTGTAATACAGTGGGCAATACAGACGGTATTAAATTATGCGTATTCAACATATTTATTGACCTGTCGTGCGTGGGGCAATAATAGTACGTACACGCCCGTTGGCTTGGCTAGATGAACTGCCGCCGCTGACTTCGTAAGAATTGGTTTGATTAAAATATTTTATAGTTGCACCGCGTACTTCATCTTGTAAAATATTTTTAGACACTCGGCGAATAATCGCTTGATCAAACAAAGTAATGGTATCTGCTTTGCCGTCAAACAATAAACGCACGCTTTGTGCTTCAATCATTTCATCTAAACCATCACGTTTTTGTTGAAACCGTGTGGGCTGCTCTTTACGCCCTTGTGCTTTAAGCATTTGATAGCCATTTGCATCAACGCTGGCTTCAATACGGTCTGCTTTAATTAATAAAGTCCCTTTATTAATAATGACATTGCCTTCAAAAATTTTAGTTTGCGTTGCTTCATTAATGCTTACGCGTTCGCTATCAATGATTGTTGGTTTATTGGCATCATTTTTTTCAGCGTGTGCTACATTAAGTGTATATATAGTGCATATAAAAAATAAAATGAATTCTTGAATAAACCGTAAAATGTATTTTTTATTCAATTGACAAAATTGATAGAGTAGTTTCGTTAAATTAAAAAGCATAAAAGTTAAAAAGCATAAAAGTTAAAAAGCATAAAAGCATTAGTATTAAAAAGATTAGTATTAAAGTTTAAAATAAAGTAAATTACAGCGTATGTATACATTGTAAATGATAGATTTTATATCGTGCTTTTTAATTCCCCTCCATTGGAGGGGTACGCCAAAGGCGGGGAGTGGTTTGGTATAAAACGTTATTTTATTACAACCACCCGTCAGGCTATGACTGCCAACCCTCCAAGGGAGGGGAATTTACCCATTTTTCTAAGCCACTTGTGCGGTGGGTTATCTGATGTTATATAAAAATTATACATGTATAATTTTTTTATCATTAAACGAAGTTAAATACCAAACGCTTACCCATTGCAGAAGCATATTTTTGTAATGTTGCAATAGACGGCGAATGTTTGCCTGTGATTAAAGCATTTTCAAGGCGTGAAACTACTGGTGGACTGACACCCATTGCTTTGGCAATGTCTGCTTGGCTCATGCCACTGTCTTTGCGGGCTTTGAGTACGGCGTCAAGTGCAGGCATTTCTTCGCGTTCAATGCGCTCATATTCAGCACGTACCAAAGAATTTTCTAGCATTTTTGCAATCATTTCTTCATGGGTAAGCATTTTTAACCTCTTGCATTCGTGTTTGTGCCAAATTTAATGCTTTGGCAGGGGTTTTTTGAGTTTTTTAATAATGCTGTGCAACATCACAATTTGTTTACCAATCAACGTGCAGTAAAACACCCGTGCAATGCCTTCAGCACTTTTCAAACGGAGTTCAAACAAACCGCCACTCATAGCCTGCGTATGTGGTTCACCTAGGTTAGCACCCGATTCAATCATACGCTTAGTCAGTGCAACATAACGACCCGCCAAACCGTGAGGCAAGTTTATCACTTCTTGTTGTACAGTATCGTTGTAATAATTAATTGTGTATTTCATAAGTGGGCAGTAGCATATTTGCTATATTTAACCATTTATGTAGCAAATATAATATATATTATATAGAATTCAGCATAATTTATATAGCAAATATCATATAATTTATTTATGGAAATTAGTTATGACCTTGGTAAAAATAAAAATAACATTGCTTTGCGGCAATTAAGCTTTGAACAAGTTGTAGCATTTGATTTTAGTACTGCGTCTATTGAGCAAGATGTCCGTAAGCCATACCCTGAAATTCGCTATGTTGCTGTGGGATTTTTGAGTAACCGCTTGCATGTGCTGTGCTTTACACCAGTTACTAGGGGGATTAGAGTAATTAGCTTTCGTAAAGCCAATCCAAGAGAGGTAAAAAACTATGAACAAACAAGACCCACTCATTGACGAAAACGGCGAAGTGCGTGAATTAACCACAGCAGACCTTTCACGATTTCGTCCAGCTAAAAATATATTACCGCCAGAACTATTCAATGCTTTAGTAAGCATGAATAAACGCGTACGTGGGAAGCAAAAAGAATCAACTAAAAAAGTCATTACACTATGCTTACCACCTGAAGCCATTGAAACTTTTAAATCTACAGGCGAAGGTTGGCACGAACGCATAGGATTGGCGTTAACTGATTGGCTTAAAACGCACAATCCTAACGAATTAACGCCATCATAAATAGACGATAAATAGCTACTTGTGATTAAAGCGTTTTTTATGCTTTTTAATTCCCCTCCACTGGAGGGGTACGCCAAAGGCGGGGGGGTGGTTTTGGTATAAGGTGTTACTATAACCACCCCGTCAGGCTACGCCTGCCCTCCCTCCAAGGGAGGGGAATTTATCTGCACCTTCTAAGCCGCCTGTGTGATGGGTAAATGACACAGCAAAAAGTTGATGTCAGTGTTAATGGTATTTTTATTTATTTGCTATTACAATCAATTAATGAATAGCATAAGATTTAATCGCCAAATTATTATTACTCGCCATGCACAGCAAAGAATGTGCGAACGAAATATTAGTGAAGAGCAATTATTAGATATTATTGATAACGGAGAAACTAAATACAGCGATGCTACGCACTTGTGGGCTTACAAACACATAGAGAGTAGAGATGACAACTTTATTTGTGCTGTATTGGTTTTAGAAAATGTAATCGTTGTTAAAACTGTTATGCATTATTTTGAATTAAAAAATTAAAAAAGGTTGCTATGAAAACGACTTATTTTGATACTGATGACACGTTAGTTATCCGACTGTCTGATAAACCAATTGTGCGAGAAGTATCGCAAAATTGGTATACACATATTAGTTATGCAGCTGATGATACTGCTGTCGAGCTAGTTATTTTAGATGCCCGTGCAAATGGTGCATTCCCCGCTGAAGGAATTTATGCACGTTAAACTACCCTTCTAAGCCGCCTATACGGCGGATAACTTAATTCTAGAGTGTTATTTTGTAGCACTCTACTTCTAAGCCGCCTATACGGCGGATAACAACAGTCTACAAGTCATGCTGCCAGTGGTTTACTTCTAAGCCGCCTATACGGCGGATAACTTGCACCGAAAACCGAAATTAAAAAAGCAGTCCTTCTAAGCCGCCTATACGGCGGATAACTAGACGTAAAAAAACCCGCATTGAGCGGGCTTCTTCTAAGCCGCCTATACGGCGGATAACAGACGAACAATTAAGAGCAAGAACTCTTTTAACTTCTAAGCCACCTGTGCGGTGGGTTTCTGATGTTATATACAAATATATAAATGTATAAATTTTTATCATTAAACGAAGTTAAATACTAAACGCTTACCCATTGCAGAGGCATATTTTTGTAATGTTGCAATAGACGGCGAATGCTTGCCTGTGATTAAAGCATTTTTAAGGCGTGAAACCACTGGTGGACTGACACCCATTGCTTTGGCGATGTCTGCTTGGCTCATGCCACTGTCTTTGTGGGCTTTGAGTACGGCGTCAAGCGCAGGCATTTCTTCGCGTTCAATGCGCTCATATTCAGCACGTACCAAAGGATTTTCTAGCATTTTTGCAATCATTTCTTCATGGGTAAGCATTTTTAACCTCTTGCATTCGTGTTTGTGCCAAATGTAATTCTTTGGCAGGGGTTTTTTGAGTTTTTTTAATAATGCTGTGCAACATCACAATTTGTTTACCAATCAACGTGCAGTAAAACACCCGTACAATGCCTTCAGCACTTTTCAAACGAAGTTCAAACAAAACGCCACTTACAGCCTGTGTATGTGGTTCACCTAGATTAGTACCCGATTCAATCATACGCTTTACAGTCAGAGGTATGCCTTCCTTGCGGTCTGCACCTATAATACATATTCAAGAAAAAGTCATTATGGATTTAATGTCTTAAAAGAATATAGATATGGAATGATAAGCGCATGTAGTAATGTTTATCATACTGTTTCTATTTAATAAAGGCTGTATTTTTCATTTACAGGCTTAGTAAGATGAGGTCAGAGGCGAAGCAAAAAATATGCGCCGTATTCCTCTAGTAAAAATACTACGATAGAATCGATGGTTAGGAGTTTTGTTTTCTTAGAGAAATGAATTTAAAAGGGTATGGGCTTCAATCAAATATGACTTTTATATAACGAAAAGGCTTCGGCAATTTATGGAAACAAACTAAAAATAAAGTGAGATGTTTTAATGAAAAAATTCATTTTATTTTTGATCTCTAGAAAATCAAGTTTTTTAATTCAATTTAAGCATAAATTGTAAATTTTTAGCGTGACGTTAAGATAGGAAAAATACAGATGAAAAAAGAAGTAAAAATTATCCCTAAAGTTATATCCTTATTTTCTGGATGTGGCGGTCTTGATTTGGGATTTCATCTTTCAGGGTATGAAACAGTATGGGCAAATGATATTGATAATTGGGCAGCCGAAAGTTTCAAAAAAAATTTTGGGAATGTTATTGTTTGTGGAGATATTGAAAAAATTGACCCTTATAATAATAATTTAATACCAGAGTGCGATTTAATATTAGGTGGTTTTCCCTGCCAAGATTTTTCTATGATTTGGAAAAGACCTGGGTTAGACGGAGAGCGGGGAAATTTATATAAAAGTTTTCTTAGATTTGTTGATGCAAAAAAACCAAAAGCATTTGTTGCTGAAAATGTAAAGGGGCTTTTAACGGCAAATAATGGAAAAGCTATTGAACAAATTATTAATGACTTTGAAAGCATTCTTCCTGGATATATCATAAAACCTAAGCTTTATAATTTTGCAGATTATGGTGTCGCTCAATTTAGAGAGCGCGTTTTAATTGTTGGTATTAGGATAGATACGGGTTTTGATTTTAATCATCCTAAACCGACACATGGTGTAAAAGCAGGTAGCTCATATTTTACAGCAGGTAATGCACTTGAAGGTGTTGAGAAAATTTTATTTAATAATGAAAAAATAAATATCGCAGCAAAAACAGAGAAAATAATTAGTATGATTTCTGAAGGAGGAAATTTTACAGATATTCCTAAAGATAGTCCTTTTTATGTTAAGGGCATGATTAGTCATGTATATAGAAGAATAAATAGAAGTGAACCTTCCAAAACTATTATAGCGGCAGGAGGCGGTGGAACATGGGGTTATCATTATCCTGAGCCTCGACCGCTGACAAATAGAGAGCGGGCAAGATTACAATCTTTTCCTGATACGTTTGAATTTATAGGAAGTGTTGCTGAGGTAAGAAGGCAAATTGGGAATTCTGTTCCGCCACAAGGTATAGCAAGTTTAGCCAAGGCTCTGAAGCCATTATTTGAAGGCAAGTATGAAAAAGTAGATTTACATTCAATTTTTAATAAGGTCAAAAATCTTTCTGTCAAAGAGCGTATTGAATTTGATGTTGAAGATAAAAAAGACCGTTTAAAAGGATAGCTATGGAACTATTGTTATCAAATATTCACCCTGTAGCTAATACTAATTGTAAAAGTGCTCAAGATCGTTTTGAGCAACTTTTTATAGAGAATAATTCAATCAGAATTGCTACAGGGTATGTTTCCGAGGACTCTTTAACATCATTAAAAAAATCTTTTGAACTAAATAATAAAGAAAATTTAGAGCTATTGATAGGCATGCATGGATATGAAGGTTTTACACAACCTCAATATGATGCGACTAAATATTTAGATGATTATTTAAGATTGAATAAAAGAGGCGAAGTTAAAATTGTTGAGACTTTTAAATTTCATGGGAAAATGTATAGTTTTTTAAACGGAAATAATCCAACGGCTGCAATTTTAGGTTCTTCAAATTTAAATAGTTTGTTTGATGATTCAACATATGAAGCAGATGTTTATTTCACAGATATTTCAATAGTTACTCAAATAGATAGTTTTATCAGAACGCTTTCTGATAAATCATGCACTCCATTTAATCAATGGCAACCAAAAATAGTAGAAGGAAAAAATGATCGTCTTGAGGGGCTTCAAGGTGTAAGAAAAGTTTCTGATAGTGAACTAGAGTCTATTTTACAAAAAAAGACAGAGCTATTTTTTAATATTCCTATAAAAGATGAGCCAAAAAGTAATTTAAATGTTTATTTTGGAAAAGGAAGGCAAAGCCCAAGAGGAATTATAAAACCTCGTCATTGGTATGAAGTAGAAATTATAGTATCTAATCAAATTACGCAGCATGAAAATTATCCAAAAAAGGGAGATGAAATTAAAATATATACTGATGACGGGTGGCATTTTTGGTGTAAATTTAGTGGGGATAACGCTAAAAATTTACGATCACGGGATGATTTAAAAACTTTAGGAAGATGGATAAAAGGACGATTAGAGAGGAGCGGAGCATTAAAAACAGGGTGTCCTGTAACTAAAAGCGTATTGAATATGTATGGAAATAATACTATTAAGTTAATTGCTACCAGCGATCCCAGTGTTTGGGTTTTAGATTTTGGAGTAAACGCATTGTGAGCAGTACATTTTCTTCGTATCTTAAAAAAATTGAAGCGATAACACCAGGAATATCAGAAGCCATCCAAAAAACTGTAGATGCTTTAATTCCAAACAATATTAAAACATTTACTTATCGAGAGCATATAACAGGTTTGCTTCTTGGTAATGTACAAAGCGGAAAAACAAGTCATGTTTTAGGAATAATATCTGCTAGTGCGGATGAGGGCTTTAAAACATTTATATACCTCACTACAGATAATATTTTTCTTCAAGAACAGACTTTAAAAAGAGCTATTAATACATTAGAAGATTTTGTAATATGCGGTGAAGATAATGATATTTTGTTTTCTGGAGCAAAAATAAAAAAACCAGTTTTAATTGTCCTTAAAAAAAACTCCCATGTGCTAAAAAGATGGAAAAACAATCTATCTTATTATAAACACTGTGAAGGAAAGCCAATATTTATTATTGATGATGAAGGCGATGCAGCAAGTTTAAATACAAAAGTTAATAATAATGATGTAAGCGCTATAAATAGCCATCTCAATGAGATAAAAAAACTGGGTAATAGCAGTATATACCTTCAAGTAACTGCTACACCTCAAGCTATATTACTTCAAACTAGAGAATCAGGTTGGAAACCTGCTTTTGTTCATTATTTTTCCCCAGGAAAAAATTATTTAGGCGGAGATTTTTTTTATAACGATATTCAAGCACCTTGTATAAGATTAACTAAAGAAGATGAGCTTGATGAGCTTCGGCGCGATGAAAATCATATTTCTGATGGTTTAAGGTTATCTTTGCTGTCTTTTCTTGTAACAGCAGCACATTTATTTATAAAAGAAAATTATAAAGTTTGCAATTTTTTAGTTCATCCTAGTGTTAGGATGGCAGATCATGAGAGATTAGCCGATAAAATTGGATGCTTTTTAAACCAACTCATTATAGCGGCAACAGAATCAGATGAATTAGAAGATTCTCTTAAAGAGGCGTGGAATGATTTATTTCAAACCGAACGTAATTTAACTGAATTTAATGAAATCTATGCATTTATACGTAGAGCGTTTTCCCCAACTTCTGCTGAACAGGCAAAAATAAATTTGTTTGTTATGAACTCAACAGGAACTTTAGAAATAGATACATCTTCTGGAATAAATATCACCGTTGGAGGAAATAGTCTTGGTCGAGGTGTGACATTTCCTGCTTTACAAACGGTTTACTATTGTCGAACAGCAAGAGTTCCCCAGGCTGATACGTTTTGGCAACACTGTAGAATGTTTGGTTATGACCGAAAACCAGAATTAATGAGAATATATTTACCACCTTCTCTCCATAAATTATTTACAGAACTTAATAGTTCTAATCGTTCTTTAATAGGGCAACTATCGGTTAATAATCCAGATGATATGGTACTTTTATATCCTCCTAATATAAAGCCTACAAGAAAAAATGTAATCGATCAAGAAATGTTAAATGTTATTGTAGGAAATGTTAATTATTTTCCTAATTATCCAAAGAGAAAATTTGTTAAAGAACTTGATGAAATACTTGAGCAATATATAGATGAAGGCTTTCATGAAGTTACTCTTAATAATCTTATACATATACTAGAAAAATTTAAAAGCGAAAAAAATAATGATTGGTCTGTTCATGCTTTTATTAATTGTTTAAAAGCTTTAAAAGCAAATAAAGCAGAAAATAAAGCCATATTGATAGTTAAAAGAAATCGTAATATATCTAAAGGTACGGGAACATTATTATCTCAAGATGATAGGCGTTTAGGAAATACTATTACGCTATATCCTGTTTTAACTTTGTATAGAGTAAATGGAAAAAAAGAAAATGGGTGGGATGGTAATCCTTTATGGATACCTAATATTAAACTTCCTGAAGGAAAAAACTTCTATAAAGTAGATGGAAAAGAGAATATCTAGCTTAGATGCTTTCGATATTTTGGTTTAATATATATAAATATCTTCTAAGTACATTATTAATTTTCCATCATCAATATGTTGTCCATCTTCAGCAACACAGTGTTGTTTTTTAGGATTGGTCACCCAAGATTGAAAGTGTGGGTCAATTTTCCCAATGTCATGCAAACAGCCAGCAACAAAAGTGGCATCTGCTTGTTTTTTACTGTTAACAAATAATTGTTGATGTAACTGTTCTGCCACGTAACCCACTGCAAACAAATGTTCGGGCAGTGATTGTAAATGTGTATTGGCGTATATAAAACCAGCAACTGGTTTACCGTTTGATATGTTCATAGAAGCCTTTTGCTTTTTTTTGTTAATTAAAGTTATTTTCTTTACTACCTAAATTTTTCTAGTAAATTAACTAGTTGTACAATACTTTTGGTCAATTAATTTAGTGTTTACAACTAATATTAAATCTGATGTCAAATTATTATCAAATTACTTCAAATTATTATTTTAAATTTTTAAATTTTTACTGTTCATGAAAAAAAATCATACTGTCATCATTTCTAGCGTATTAGCCAGTTTATTATTTGCCGCACCTGTATGGTCAAAACCGCAAATCAATACTAATAAAGTGAGTAAAATTAGTAAACTTAGTAAAGTTAACAATACTAAAAAAGTTAATAATACTAAAAAAACAAGCCCTGTTAAACAACTCAAGTCAATCAAAAAAATAACACCTATTGTGCCAGTATTGATTGAGCAAGGTCAAGATATTCAGCAAATAGCCCGTTGGGTCGTGTCAGGGCAATATAAGTGCTTTGGGCAAAAAACAATTACACTCACCCCCCGTATAGATTATCCTGGCTATGTTGATGTGCAGCAAAATGGTAAAACACAGTTATTTTTAGCGGTTGCTTCAAACACTGGAGCCGTGCGTTTAGAAAATAAAGCCGCTAACCTATTTTGGTTACAATTGCCTGTTAAAAGCATGTTGTTTAACAGTCAAACAGGTAGCCGTATTTTAGATGATTGCCAGCCTGAAACTGTGCCGTCTATACTAGAACTACCCGCAACTGCTTTAAAATCCAAAGCATCACTGCTGATGACCGATATGCCAATATCACCCATAAATATACTTACTGATGTTGTACCATCACCTGTTGTAATACCTATCACTGAAATAGAAGCCATACCTGCTGTTAAAATTGCACCTTAAAGTTTACTGATATTACTGTGATGACAGTGCTGCTTACCAATAACTTGTATAAGGATTTAAATTTATGATGTTGCATACTTACCGTACCCATGTTGCCGAGCGTGCTGCTTTAGGTATTCCACCATTGCCACTGACCGCTCAACAAACGGCTGATGTCATTGAGTTACTTAAAAAACCGCTTGCTGGTGAGGCTGATTTTTTAGTAGAATTATTGTCGCACCGTGTGCCAGCAGGGGTAGACAATGCCGCCAAAGTCAAGGCATCTTATTTAGCCGCCGTGGCTTTAGGCACAGAAGTATGCCCTCCGATTAGCCGTGAAATGGCAACGCATCTGTTAGGTACAATGTTGGGCGGGTATAATATTAGCCCTTTAATTCAATTGTTAGATGATGCACAAGTCGGTAGTATTGCAGCCGATGCTTTAAAGAAAACTTTATTGATGTTTGACCAGTTTTATGATGTAGTGGAAAAAGCCAAACAAGGCCAATCAGTAGGTCAAAAAAATGCCCAAGCTGTTTTACACAGCTGGGCTGATGCCGAATGGTTTATCAGCCGCTCTGAAGTGCCGCACAGTATTCCTTTGATTGTATTCAAAGTAACGGGTGAAACCAATACTGATGACTTATCGCCTGCACCTGATGCGTGGAGCCGTCCCGATATTCCGCTGCATGCTTTGGCAATGCTTAAAAATAAGCGTGAGGGGATTATGCCTGAAATTGATGGTCAGCGTGGTCCGATTCAATTTATTAACGATTTGCATACCAAAGCCCAAGCATCTGGGGCGGTAGTCGCATACGTCGGTGATGTCGTGGGTACGGGTTCAAGCCGTAAATCAGCGACTAACAGTGTCTTGTGGTTTACGGGGCAAAATATTCCGTTTATTCCCAATAAAAAGTTTGGTGGTGTGTGTTTAGGCAATAAAATCGCCCCTATTTTTTATAACACGATGGAAGATGCGGGGGCATTACCGATTGAGTTAGATGTATCTAATATGGCGATGGGCGATTTAATTGAGTTGCGTCCTTATGAAGGCAAAGCCTATAAAGAAGGTCAAGTGATTGCCGAGTTTAGTTTAAAAAGTGATGTGTTATACGATGAGGTAAGGGCAGGTGGGCGAATTCCATTAATTATTGGCCGTGGCTTAACCGCTAAAGCCCGTATTGCTTTAGGTTTGCCTGTGAGTACTGTGTTTCGTTTGCCTGATGTGCCTAAAGCGACAGGTAAAGGCTTCACTTTGGCACAAAAAATGGTCGGCCGTGCGTGTGGTCTGCCTGAAATAAATGGTGTGCAACAAGGTATGTTACCGGGTACGTATTGTGAGCCAGCGATGACTTCAGTCGGTTCACAAGATACGACAGGACCGATGACGCGTGATGAATTAAAAGATTTAGCGTGTTTAGGGTTTTCAGCCGATTTAGTAATGCAGTCGTTTTGTCATACTGCGGCTTATCCGAAGCCGATTGATGTTAAAACACACCATGAGTTGCCTGATTTTATGAGTACGCGTGGTGGCATTAGTTTGCGTCCAGGTGATGGAATTATTCATAGCTGGTTAAATCGTATGTTATTGCCTGATACCGTTGGAACAGGGGGAGACAGCCATACGCGTTTTCCAATTGGAATTAGCTTTCCAGCAGGTTCTGGTTTGGTGGCATTTGCAGCCGCTACAGGTGTGATGCCGTTAGATATGCCTGAATCCGTCTTGGTACGTTTCAAAGGCGTGATGCAACCAGGCGTAACTTTGCGTGATTTAGTCCATGCAATTCCTTTATATGCGATTAAAGCAGGGCATTTAACGGTGGCTAAACAAGGAAAAGTGAATATTTTTTCTGGACGTATTTTAGAAATTGAAGGTTTACCTGATTTAAAAATTGAACAAGCCTTTGAGTTAGCTGATGCGTCTGCCGAACGCAGTGCTGCTGGGTGTACTGTGGCTTTAAACACTGCACCGATTGAGGAATATTTAAAATCAAACATTGTTTTATTAAAAAGTATGGTTGCTAATGGCTATGCTGATGCCCGTACTATTATGCGTCGTGTCAAAGAAATGCAAGATTGGTTGTCTGCCCCGAGTTTATTAAAAGCCGATGCCGATGCACAGTATGCGGCGGTGATTGAAATTGACTTGGCTGAAATTACCGAGCCTATTGTCTGCTGTCCCAATGACCCAGATGATGCTAAAACTTTATCAGAAGTGGCTAATGCCGCGATTGATGAGGTGTTTATCGGCAGTTGTATGACGAATATTGGACACTTTCGTGCTGCCAGTAAATTATTAGAAGGCAAGCGGGATATGCCTGCTAAACTATGGATTGCCCCCCCGACTAAAATGGACGCGGCACAGTTGTCTGATGAAGGGCATTATGGTGTGTTCGGTAGTGCTGGGGCAAGGGTAGAAATGCCGGGGTGTAGCTTGTGTATGGGCAATCAAGCACAAGTTAAAGAAGGGGCAACGGTTATGTCTACATCTACCCGTAATTTTCCGAACCGTTTAGGTAAAAATACCAATGTCTATTTAGGCAGTGCAGAATTGGCTGCTATTTGTGCAAAACTAGGGCGTATTCCGACTAAAATAGAGTATTTAACTGATATGGGCATTGTCAATGCGCAAGGCACACATATTTATCAGTACATGAATTTTAATGAAATGCCAGCGTTTAATGCACAGGCAGACAGTGTCAAATCTTAAATCTAAAAATTTTAAACTTAAAAAATATTAAATTTAAAAAATTTAAATCATATTGAATGTAACATTGTTGCTAACCAGGCTTCATCAACAATGTTTACATTCAATGACTGGGCTTTTTCTAATTTACTGCCAGCAGCTTCACCAGCCAATAAAAAATCAGTATTTTTACTAACACTGCTAGATACTTTAGCCCCTAATAAACGTAATTTTTCAGAAGCCTCATCGCGACTCATAGTTAATAAAGTGCCTGTGATGACTATATTTTTACCTAACAAAGGCTGTTTTAAAGGCTGTGTAATAGCAATAGTTTGAGTAATAGCTTGATTGTGGGCTATTTCTACGGGTACAACGCCAAAACTGGTTATACGTGCTAACAATTGCTGTATGGCTGGATTTGAAAAATAATTTACAATACTACGGGCGACTACTTCACCTATATCAGGTATGGTTTGTAACTGCTCTAAAGTAATTTTTTCTAATACTTTGATATTACTGAATGTTTTAGCTAAGTCTCTCGCTGTAGATTCCCCGACATGACGAATGCCTAAACCATATAAAAATTTATCAAATGGCCTTGTTTTTGCAGCTTCAATAGCTGCTAATAAATTAGCGGCTTTTTTTTCACCAAAACGTTCTAAATCAGCTAAACGCGTAATGTTTATAATTGCTGGGTCAAATATATCTGCAATACTGGATAACCAACCCAAATCAACCAAATTATCAATTATTTTATCGCCCATACCTTCAATGTCCATTGCACGGCGTTGTACAAAGTGTGCAATCCCTTGTTTGAGTTGTGCGGGACAATTGAGTATATTGCTACAACGAAGCTGCACACTGTCATTGTCTGCTATTGCGGGTGATTGACACGCAGGACACACTTGTGGAATATAGTAGGGTATATATTCACCAGTACGTAACTCTTTGACTGCCATAGTAATTTCAGGAATAACATCGCCTGCTCGACGGACAACAACGGTATCACCCACCATTAGTTGTTTGCGTTGAATCTCTGTTTGATTATGCAATGTTGCATTGGTAACTGTTACACCACCAACAAATATAGGTGATAAACGCGCGACGGGTGTTAATACGCCTGTTCGCCCTACTTGTATGTCTATTGCTAATAAAGTAGTGTGCATTTCTTGAGCGGGAAACTTATGTGCCACAGCCCAACGCGGTGCGCGCGAAACATTGCCTAAATGTATTTGCTGCGTATATTTATTTAATTTGTAGACTACGCCATCAATATCAAAAGGCAATTTGTCTCGGTTTTTTAAAGTGGCCTCAAAAAAATTCTGCAACTCTAGTGCCGTATAACATACACTGGGTAATTGGTATACGGGTAAGCCATAGTCTTGCAATAGCTTCAGTGTATCAGTATGCGTTTTTGGTAAATCAGACTGTAAACTATGTTCGCCAATTGCATACGCGTAAAAAGTTAAAGGCCGTTGCTTAGACAGGTTAGCATTTAATTGACGCAAACTACCAGCGGCGGCATTGCGTGGATTAACAAACAATTTTTTTTGTTGTGTTGCTTGTCTTTTGTTTAAGGCTATAAAATCAGCAAGCGTCATTAACGCTTCACCCCGTACTTCTAATACATCAGGCAATTCAATAGTGTCTAGTGGTGTTAAACATTTAGGAATATTACTAATCATTCTGGCATTGTGGGTTACATTTTCCCCCATTGTGCCATTACCTCGGGTAACCGCCTGTACTAAATGGCCTTGTTCATACCTTAATGACAAAGCTAAACCATCAAATTTTAATTCAGCAGCATATTCTATATTCGTATCTGTTGTATCACTTAAAGTATCCTGACAACGCTTATCAAATTTATACAGCTCATCTAATGTAAATAAATTGTTTAGTGATAACATCGGTTGGGCATGCGGGACATCAGCAAATACATCTGAAGGATTAACGGATTGCGTTAAAGAATCAATTGGACGCAATTCAGGGTATTGCGACTCTAGTTTTTCTAAAGCAATATACAACGCATCATATTCTGCATCAGATACCAATGGTTCATCTAAATTATAGTAAGCATGATTGTATTGACGCAGTTGTTCAGATATACGTATATGCTCTAAAAAAAAAGAATTTTGCTCTGAATTAGATTGCTTAAGTTGATTAGATTGATTAGATTGATTCATAAGTAGATCCAAATATATTTTATATTTTGGTGTATTAAACCTGTATTAAACCTACAAAATAAAGTCTTTGTTAATCTTTAACAAAACTGCACCCCAAGTAAAGCCACCGCCTACACCTTGTAACATCACACTGTGTCCTGATTGAATACGACCATCACGAATGGCGGTATCCAAAGCTAAAGGAACTGAAGCGGCTGATGTATTAGCGTGTTGTGGCACTGTTACAATAATGTTTGTTTCTGGTATGCCCAAGCGTTTACCCACTGAAGATAAAATACGCACATTGGCTTGATGAGGAATGAGCCAGTCTAATGTGCTTAAATCAAAATGAGCGGCTTCACATACTTCGTGGGCTACATCAGTCAGTACAGTCACGGCTTGTTTAAATACGGCTTGACCGTCCATATATAAAAATGGATTGCCTTCAATAAGGCCTTGATGAACACGGGCAGGGGCATTTAATATAGAATTTAAACTGCCATCAGCATGAATTTTACAAGCCAATATGCCCGCAGTTTCACTGGCCTCTAGCACAACAGCACCCGCGCCATCACCAAATAAAACGCAAGTATTGCGGTCTTGCCAATTAATAATACTGGTGAGTGTTTCAGCACCAATTACTAAAGCTTTACTAGCAATGCCTTGTTTAATTAAAGCGTTAGCCGTTGTTAAAGCATAAATAAAACCACTACAAACGGCTTGGACATCAAAAGCCGCACCCCGCATTTTTACATGATGAAGTAAGCCTAATTTATTTTGTACTGTGCAGGCTACACTTGGAAATATACTATCGGGTGTTGTGGTTGCGACAATAATTAAATCAATATCACTGGCTGTGAGTTGGGCTGCAAGTAGTGCTTGTTGGGCTGCTTGTACCGCTAAATCACTGGTATATTCGTTAGCAGCAGCAATATAGCGTTGGGTAATACCTGTACGGCTTTGAATCCATTCTTCAGAGGTTTCTATGCCTAATTTAGCCAAACGTTGAGTAATTTGTAAATTACTTTCACAGTGGGCGGGTAAGTAGCTACCTGTACCAGTTATTTTAGTATGGGGTAATAAGTGACTCATAGTTATTTATTTTGCAGTCAAATCAAAGGCTAGTAACCGTAGAACTTTTCGCCATAGATTCGCTTAAATCATTGTTTTCAAGTGGATAAATGAATGCGTGATTTTTTGATAAATCTGGTCCCACACGGGGCAATAACTGGGAAAATATTTTAGGGCAGCCTGCGATTAAACTGCCTGTTTTTAAGTAGTGATTATCACCTAGTGCATCAGAAATTAATCCGCCTGCTTCTGTGACCATTAATGCGCCTGCTGCTATCTCCCACGGTTTTAATCCTACGGCATAACAAGCATCTAAAGCACCTGATGCCACATAAGCCAAATCTAATGCTGGGCTACCTAAATGCCGTACACCAGCAGTATCAGCCGTTAAATCAAGCATTAAATAATCTGATTTACGCGATTCTGTAGCGGCTTTTACGGCTACAGAGCTGCCTAACAGGGCATCTAATAAACGTGTCCGTTTAGACACACGCATACGGCGGTTATTGCAAAAACCACCCAAACCTTTGCTGGCGGTAAATAGTTGATTGGTTGCAGGGGCATAGATAACCGCTTGTTCAGTTATGCCATTGACTTGTAAGGCAATGCTGACTGCGAAGTGTGGCAAACCATGTATAAAATTAGTTGTACCGTTAATGGGGTCAATAATCCACTGATAGCGACTGTTTGAATGGTTATTGGTATTACTGCTATTTTCTTTTGCTAAAACAGTATGGCTAGGATAAGCATTTAATAATAGTTCTACAATTACTTTTTCAGCAACATGGTCAATATCACTCACGTATTCACCAAACCCTTTATGAGTGACTTTAATGAGTTCAAGGTCTAAGGTTGCGTGGTTGATAATATCGCCCGCTTTACGGGCAGCCATAACGGCAATATTGAGCATAGGGTTTTGCATAATGTCTAATTCACGGGTTAAAGTCAGTAGTAAAGTAGTAAGCTGGACGCATATTATAAAAAAATATGAAGATATAAAAACATACTTAAAATTTAATCTGCTATTTTAACCGAGCTAAAAACGATAATACCGTTTATATTATTTAGATTGCTTGCCTTATTTAAGTCTAAATATATTTAAACTATTAATGTATGACTAATGTATGATTAATTTATATGTATGACTAATTTATAACTCACTTATGATTGATACACTTAACACACCTCATTTAAGTCCCACAGCGAAAGACGTATTTTTAAATATAGATTTTGTATTGGTTGCCCCGCGTATGGCTGCCAATGTCGGTTCTGCTGCACGGGCAATAAAAACCATGGGATTTTCACGCTTAATTTTAGTGAGACCGCCCAACGATGGTTTTCAAGCCACATTTAATTTTAAATTAGACCACCCTGAGGCCGTTGCATTGGCCAGCGGTGCGCAAGATGTACTGGCAAATACACAGATTGTAGAGACTTTAGACGAGGCATTAAGTACTTGTAGCCAGTCCGTTGCTTTGACTGCACGCCCGCGTGAATGGAGTGGGCCAGTCGTACAGTTGCCACAATATACCGTACAAGCAGCACAACGTATGAGTTTAGAACGTATTGCTTATGTATTTGGTAATGAACGCTTTGGATTGTCTAATGAAGATGTAAGCCGTTGCAGTGCCATTTGTAGTATTGATGTTAATCCTGACTATAGTAGTTTGAATTTATCACAAGCCGTACAAGTGGTGGCTTATTCGCAACGTATCGCTTTGATGGCGGTATTAAACAATGCTACAGCACCCGTGTTAAGCCGGGAATTAGCCAGCGAAGCGTTAGCAAACCATGAGCAAATTCAAGGTATGGCACAACATTGGTTAAATATTTTAGAATCGGCTGATTACTATAACCCACTGCAACCACGGCGTTTAAAAGAACGTTTAGCCAGTTTGTGGGGACGTGCAAACTTGACCCGTGCTGATGTTGATATGTTGCGTGGTATGGCAGCCGCTTTAAGCCAGTCTTTGAAAAAGTAAGTTAAGCTGTTTTTATTGTGGTATTTATGATATTTTGAATAAAGACAGGGCTTCAATTGATTTTGACAATAATGAAGGGTTATCTGTACCATAATGTCTTTCGCTACTAGTTTTAATTGATAACATATCTTTAATAATAAAAGCTAGCTTTTCATGATGTTCACCAAAATTTATCGCTGAAATATTTAGTTGCTTATCAAGTTTTTTTAGTTCCTCGTTAAGTTCTTCATAAGATATATTTTTTAGTTGTAATCTGTTCAATATTTCTGGGTGTTTAACTTTAACAACGGATACAAAAATAGCTAAAAAAATGTTTGCTTTTGTATCTTTTACATTTTCTATTCCAGTATGAATAATTACTAAATTAGTGAAAACTTTTTCTAATTCTCTAAGTGATAATTTAAAGTGTTGAGCAAACAAATATAAATTATCAATAAAGAATTGACTCTCAGTCCTCCCATAATGATATTTTTTACCTAAAAAGCCCTGCTGGAAAGACAATTGTTCAATGTATGTTTTTATATTACTGCGAGAAATATCGTTTCTTTTTGGCAGTGTCGTTTCAACGTGAATAAATTTTTGAAGGTAAGTATGGGCATCAATCCTATCACCATAAATATGTTTAACCGCACACTCTAACTGTTGTTTGTGCATCACCAGCACGAAAAAAACATTGGGTACAGAAAAAAAGTGTTTTATTTTTTCAAGTATCTCCACTGCAAAAGAAGGTCTGCATCGGTCTAATTCGTCAATAATAATCACCAGTTTACCGTTGCC